>DASRUK010000121.1:0-14430 GCA_035655475.1 Candidatus Nanoarchaeia archaeon | reverse complement strand
AAAGAGCTTGGGCATCCTTACTCCTGCTTTGCTTAAAAGATAATATTGGTTTTTTGGCTGGTCACGCTCTTCAAGCTTTACCATACTTCTTGTGCCATAGATTGGAACCTTAAAGTTTTTCTCTATATCCTTGAAATTGCAATAGACCCAAAAATATCTGTTATGGACAAATATGGTATTTAAGTCCCTAAGTTTTTGTTGGACATCTTTTTTTGTTATATCGCTAAACTTGTCGACAAGTATAACTTCATCGACAATCCCCTTACCGCTATCCCTTGCCTTGTAATATTTTGCGTATGTTGCCTCCCTTCCTTTCTGGCAGACAACGACTGTCCTAAATCCATATTTTTTTGCGCCTCTGCATACATCCAAGGCAGAATGGCCGCCAAGAGCGCCTATCGTTATAGCACGCTTATCATAATGATCAAGTATTTCTGATATCTTTGTTCCTGAGCTTATCTTCAATGGCTTTCTTTCAAGATGGGCAAAAGGATTTTCTGCCTGTTTTTTCCCTGAGTCCTTTGCTTCATTTCTTTCTACCCTGCTCACTTCTATCTGGACCCCTTTGAACAGATGGTGAAAGACTCCTTTTTTCATCCAAGCACCTTCTTTAACTGGCCTTGCTCTATTGCAAGCTTTATCTCCCGTGCTATCCTTCTGCCTGTTGACATAGGCTCATCATACTTAAGCCACGAATAAGGAGAGCCATGGATATAGGGATTTGTTCCGGCAACGATCCTTGCAGATATCTCAAATGTGATTATATCCTCTTCTGGAGTCATTATTGTCTCAAGGCAGAATGGGCCAAAGAGCCCTGGCGGGGCTATCTTTTTGCTGACCTTGACGACGTTTTCTCCTTTTTCTATGAATCTTTGGAGAAAAGATTCCCGGACAACTATAGGGATGTTTCCGACAATGACATAGCTGGGGTCAACTTTCTCTTTTGGAAGCGCCATCTGATCTCTTGCTGAGATCCTTCCAAGCGAATCCACGTTGCTTTCATACCTTTTGTCAAAGCCCATTATCTCTGTCTCTTCTGTCAATGGTGAATGGAAATAATGAGCGTACATATGGACTCCAAGGATATATTCCTGGATGACGTAGCCTTTTCCTGGATGAAGCTTTATCTTCTTTCGGAAGTCTCTTGTGTTTTTTGCAAGGAAATATCCTTTGCCGCCGTCTGCTCCGTGGAACTTGACGATGACAGGCCTGTCTATATCTTCAGGCTTCTGGAAAATCATCGGAGTCTTTAGCCCTGCTTCTGTAAGCCATTTCCTTTCCATGTTCCTGTCTGACTCCCATCTTAGGATCTTTTTATTTCCGAAGTATGGGATCTTTAGCTGTTCAACTTTTTCAAAGCCCATATAGGTTAGAAAGGAAGCATGAGGTATAAGGATAGGATTTTCTTTTAGCAATTCGTCCTGGATATTTTCAAGCTCGCCATAATTGTTGATAATGATTATCTTGTCTGCAACCTTAAACTGCTTGTAGAGCTTTTCCCTTCCTTTTATGCAGATGCATACAGTCCTGAACCCTTCATCTTTTGCTCCTTTTAAAATCTGCAGAGCAGAATGAGAACCTAAAGTAGCTATTGTGTAGTTGTCTGCCACCATATTTTCAGTTAGGATGAGTTATTTATAAATTTTTTGATGATTCGATGGTTCTGTCATCTTTAGATCAAACCTTAGCGCATAATGCCCAAAAGAGATAAAGCACCTTGCACTTTTTTCTTCAATATTACCTGGGACAAGAAGTTGCCTTATCGGTTTCTGTGGTGCATTAATATTGCTATAAGTATTTCCCTGATAATCCTTGCCTGCAATCCCATAAGTCGATAGATCATGTGCCCATAAGCCATCTTTGTCAACCTCGAGGCAGCAATGCATGTCTGCTAATGATTTATCTCTTTGTAAATGGATGTCTGCATCTAAAAAAAAGCTCTCCGGCGGCATTCTTTTACCAATCATTGTTTTTTTTGGGTTCTTAGGCTTAAGAGATTCGTTAATTCTCCACTCAAGAGGACAGCATCCATGAGTTTCAGCAGAGTTTGCTTTCTGAACAACAGACCAATGATCTGCAATGCGTACGAACAATATTGCGGTTATTTCATATCTGTCATAAAGAAGAGATTCATAATTTATGGACATAACCCTGTGAATATATATTTATTGATAAATTTTAGCAAAATTTATTAACGTTTTAATCCTTGGCACTTATTATGCGTTTCGTGATATTTTTTGTACTTGCTTTGGTATTAGGCTGCCAAGGCCAGCAGAATGTCGATAAGATAGAGAATAATACGGAGGTCGGTAAGATGAAACTTATGAGCGATGATTTCAAGCAAGGAGATACTATCCCCAAAAAGTTTACATGCCAGGGAGAGGACATCAACCCGCAGCTTTCCTGGGAAGATGTTCCTGCAGGGACAATGAGCTTTGCGCTTGTCATAGACGATCCTGATGCTGCGTCTGGCAATTTCATCCATTGGATGGTTAAGGATATACCTGCTGACGTGCGGGAGATACCTCAGGATAGCATCCCTGGAGTGCAGCTTAAGAATTCATTCGGCAGGGAAAATTATGGGGGGCCATGTCCGCCTGCTTTGCACAGGTATTTTTTCAAGCTCTTTGCGCTTGATGTAGAAAAACTCACTGCTGAAGACAAGACTGAGCTTTACCAGCAGGTGAACCTGCATACAATCGCGCAGGCAGAGCTGATGGGGAAGTATCAAAAGATATAATCATTCATCCCTGACATTCCTTATCAAGTCAGGCATTATCTTTTTTTCTGCTTTTCTTAAGTGCTCCCTAAATGTTGAAAGAGAGATGCCTGCTTCTTTTGCCAGGTCCTTTAGTTCAACATTTCTGGGGTAGTCATAATAGCCTCTTTGGGTCGCTATCTCAAGCGCTCTCTTTTGACCCTTGGTGAGGAAAGGCATGACTTGAGGGAAATATATCTCATTTATCTTTTCGTTCTGGAGCTTTAGGATCTTTACCTCAAAATGCTCTTTTTGGAGATTGACGATAAAGTTTCTTAAGACTGTCTCGTCCCATGAGCCTATCTCCCAGCTTTCACTGCCTGTTTCGTCAACCACTACTGGCTTTATGAAGAATATCTTAGGGTTGTAGTGGGTTGTTGGAATCGTATGCTGGATGGGAACTTCATTGATGAAAAAAATGGAACTGCCCTGCACTTCCAGGCTGTGGATAGCAGGATCATCTTTGACATCTTCGATGAATCTTTGGATGCTGTTTTCTTCGCCTACTAATGTCTCAAAATGAGAGAAATATTGCTTGTCAGCTTCCTTATAAGAATTGAACGGGATACCTATCGATATGACATGGAACCTTTTGCATCTTCTTCCGATGACGCAGTCATCGTGTTTTAGCTTTAGTTTGGCAACCCACATAAAAATTGTTATATGCGCTTGTTTTATATAGTTTTTTATCACTAAGTTACTATATATTAGTAGTTAATAATCATAAGATTTATAAATGCCAAATTACTTACTTTCTAATATGACCGATGGACTTGAGCAGAGGATAGTGCTGTTCAAAGAACCCTTGAGTGAATCACAGACAACAGCAAGCTGTGTTAAGATAACTGATTTTGATAGCATCCTTGCCAGACATCACCAACAATATGGCAGTTCTATCTCTCACTGGAAAGAGATTGCGCTTGTATTGCTAACGCCCTATATGGAGGCGCTAAGCGGAAAGTATCCTGTAGATCCGAGAAGATTATACCTTGATTCTACAACCAGCTATGAAGTTCTTGCTGCAAGGGAAGGCAAGGCAAAACATATCACTCCTATCGGGACCAATGGACTTATACGAACAGCAGATGGCTATCTTCTTTACGGTTTAAGGGGAGGCCAGGTTGAAGCTGGACAAGCATGTATAGTCCCATCGGGCTCAATCTCTGCGAAGCCCGAGGAGGCAAGCGAGAGATTCTATACAAATCCTATCTTTGAGAGATTTGAATCCGAAGCGGCAACAGAAGCTGGGCTTAGTAGCCATGAGTTGAAAAACGCCAGGCTTATCGGCTATGTTACAGATCCGGGGCATACCAAGTCGATACAATTTGTCATCGCTGTAGATACTCACTTGACTTTTGATGAGATTAAGCAAAGACATGAGGCAGCTTATTCTGTTTATGCGCAAAAGAAGAGAGAGTTGACAGATACAATATCGGAAAATGAAGCAGATTTACAAGCTAGAGAGGCTATTTCTGGAGCAGGATTTATCAATACAAGTGCGTGGGAGCATACTGGTCTTATAGGTATTAAGGGCGACCAACTCGCTACAATCATTTCCAGCAACCAAGTCTCTTATAATGGTAAACATTATCAGCTAACAAATATAGGCGCTGGCTGCTTAAGATTATATCAGAAATTAATAAGTAGGTAACTATCTTTTACCCTTATACCTTCCTCTCTTCTCCACTATCTCAAGCCTTTTTAGGACTTCTTTGCCGTCTTTTGCTTCCTTGACATAAGCTTTTAGTGCAGCATCAAAACAGCTCTCCCAAATCTTGTAATGCTTGCTTTCAAGCGCCTGCTTTAGGAGATGAAGGTCAACTGCCTTGTCTTCCAATTTGTGAGAAAAGAAGCTTAAGCCAAAGTCGATGAAATAAACCTCTTTGTTGTATATCATATTAGACGTGGTGAGGTCGCCATGGATTATGCCGTGGTTGTGAATCAGGGCTACCTTTCTTCCTATCTCCTCTGATAATTCTTGACTCTTTTCAAGAATATCTCTCACTTTTGGCCCGTCGATATACTGCATTTCAATCTTTTCTTTCCCATCGCTTTCTATCAAAGCAGGAGACTTAAAGCCAATCTTTGCCAACTTATCTAGTATCTTTTTCTCTCTTCTTGTCCTGGCCTGCCTTAATCTTGAATCAATCTCTTTTATCCTGTATTTTTTTTCGAAGCGAACCTTTACTATTTTGTCGTCTTTTCGGTATATCTTACTTTCAGCGCCTTGTGCAATCTTCTTCATAAACACCTGTACCTTGTTCTTCATTTAAAAATTTATTCTTTACTTTTCTGAATATAGAAAGGTTTAAATATTTTGTAAAGATAAGCATTATGATTTTATTATGTTGTTATCTTTATCATTAATACATGAATTTAGTTATTTAACACTAAATATTAAAGGGGTGATGTAAAATTAGGGGTGAAAAAATGAGATGGAACGGCATCATATTTTTGATAGGCCTTGCTATTGCAGTGATCATCGCAATCTTTGGAGCTGCAACTATCCCAACCTGGGCTATTTGGGTCCTAGGGATACTGGGAATAATAGCAGGGCTTTTTAACATCGCTGCCGAAGAAGTGACTCCTTTCCTGATGGCTGCTATCGCATTTTTGATAAGCTTTCAGGCTCTTGCACAAGTGCTTACGACGGTTCTGCTTGGATACGAAGCTATCGGCACTTTCTTTGGGCTGCTAAACGTGTTCGTCGCTCCGGCAACTGCTATTGTCGCGATAGTTGCATTATTCAGACTGCTTAGGGACTAGAGAGAAATAGTGGCACAAGACATCAAACTAGAGGACGGAGAAAAGATACACCTTGAAAGGCCGATAATTGGTCCGACAATAATCTGCGGATTCCAAGGATTTGGCATGGTCGGAGCCCTTGTCGTGAACCATCTGATAGATGAGATGGATTTCAAGGAGATTGGCAGCAGCCAGCTTAGGGAGGTGCCTCCGCTTATCGTGTTCAAGGGAAAAAGGATACTTAAGCCTGTAAGCATATTCTTTAATTCAATCAACAACATCGTCCTCATATCTATACTTGCTCCTACAGTCGGTATCGAGTGGAACATCGCTGACATGATAGAGACCATTGCAAAAAGCATGAAAGCAAAAGAGATAATAATACCGGATGGCATAATCGCCGAGGATCATCAAAGCATCTTCTACATATCCAACTTTGGCAAGGACCTGCAATCGATAGCAAAACCTGTTGAAAACAGCGTCGTTGCCGGAGTCACATCTGCCCTTCTTATGAAGCGCAACCTGCCGGTCATATGCTTGCTTGGAAACATGAAAAGCGACAAGTTTGGGGCTATGGCTGCGGCAGCACCTGTCTTGACATCAGGGATAACTGCAACCAACCTTGTCAAGGTCATCAACCGCTACCTGAATCTTGATGTGAGCACAGAGCGGCTTGAGCAGGCAAGCAAGGATATGGAAAAGGAGCTAGGGTCGTTTATAGACCAGCTTTCCAGGGCAAAGTCTGACAGGGAGCAAAGGTACATCGGGTGAAATCATGATAAGATCAATAGAACGAAGCCTCGACAAAACATACGAATGGTTCAACGATATCCAAAAGGAGCTTGGCTGGGAGAATCCCCAGATGGCTTTTGAGGCATCAAAAGCCGTGCTGCAAACATTAAGGGACAGGCTGCCTGTCGAGGAGGCGGCAGAATTTGCTGCAGGCCTTCCGATGCTGATGAAGGGCGTGTATTATGAAGGCTATAAGCCCAGCAGAAAGCCAAAGAGGATCAAAAAAGCAGAGGATTTCTATGCCGAGGTTCAAAAAAGGACCACCCAGCCTATCCAGCCTGAAGACGCGACAAAGGCAGTGCTTACAGTTATCGAGTCAAAGATATCCAGAGGGGAGATAGAGGATGTGCTTAGCAATATCCCCACCAAGCTTAGGCAGATTTTCATACCAAAAATTAAGTGACCTGTAAATATGGAAGCAGCAGCGTTTGTCGTCCAAAAACATGAAATATCGATGCTTCAATATGATTTTAGAGTAGTCTTTAAAGACATGATAAAGTCATGGGCGATATTTCGAGGGCCTTCTGAACAAAAACAGCTTGCTATCGAAGTGGACCATGCAGACAGCCTGGACTGCAAGCTTTGGGATGAAGGGACCTGCCTTATCCAACAGGATCTCGAGGCTGCCTTGAAGAGCGGCAAATTGAGCCTTATACTTGAAGGAGAGAAACTGAGGGGATATTTTGTGTTACAGAAGCTTGAAAAGGGCAATGTATGGCTTTTTAAAAAGGAAAGGATCCAATGAGATCTTCGCTGCGGATAGGAAGGATTTTTGGCATAGGCATATATCTTCATGCAACTTGGTTTTTGATATTTTTTCTGCTAACCTATTCACTTGCACAGTTCTATTTTCCAGAGTATTATGATTTTTCTGCAGCCCTTGACTGGGTGCTGGCGTTTTTTTCTGCTCTCCTCCTTTTTTTATCTGTACTTATGCATGAGCTGTCCCACAGCATAGTGTCAAAAAAGGAAGGCATGGAGGTAGAAAGCATAACCTTGTTCTTCTTTGGAGGCGTGGCTGCTGCCAGCGCAGAAGAGACAAGCCCCAAGAGCGAATTTTTACTTGCAGCTGCAGGGCCTCTTTTTAGCGCGGTCCTTGGCCTTGTTTTTCTTGCATTATATGCTCTAGACATTGAAATGCATCTCACTGCTATCTTTGATTATCTCTATAAGATAAACTTCATACTTGCAGTATTCAACCTAATACCTGCATATCCTTTGGATGGCGGAAGGATACTTCGTTCGATACTGTGGGCTGTCCAGAAAGATATCAGGAAGGCGACATTGATAGCCTCCAAGGGAGGCGTCCTTTTTGGGTATATGCTGATGTTCCTTGGCATCGCAGGCATGTTTGCCGGCGGAGGAAGCGTATGGTATATACTGATAGGTGCTTTTCTTGTTTTCCTTGCAAATGAAAGCTATCGGCAGCTAATCATAAAAGAGAACCTCAAGAAGATAAGCCTTGATGGCCATGTGATGAAAAAAACACTCATCGACAAGGACCTTCCGTTAAGCAAATTCTTCGATTGGTGCGTCGCAAACCACCTGAGCTTTGGGATAGTCAAGGAAAGGGAATATTTTATCGCTGATATCGACAAGCTTAATGATGCACAGAATATAGGGAGCATGAAGGTCAAAGATATAATGCAGGCAGTCTCGCCTATCGATTCTGAAGATGATGCCTATCATATATTGGTGGAGCTAAAAAAGAAAAATGTGAAAGGGGCTCCAGTGACAAGGAAAGGAAGGTACATCGGAATAGTTACTGTGGAAAGTCTGATGAACATGGCAAGGATAAAGTCGATGAGATGATGGAACCTATCTGCATTACTGGATGTTATAGTAATGGGGGGAGATTCTAACCGTCAGGGCATTAGGCATGAGGGAAGGCTCAAAGTGTAGATACCTAGCAATAGTACGCTTTTTTCTATTTTTATAAAACAATACACCAAAAACTATTTAAAGCTATTATCTTTTTGATTTGTTGGAATACTGCTTGCAGTGAATGGGTTGATACTTTGCATTTGTGATTGGTAGGGTATTCCAACATTAAAGAATACCCCAGGTTGGTATTTTTTATTTAGCTATAAATCAGTACACAAGGGGGGATTATGGAAGGTGCTGTTTTGTCAAAAACTTCGCAATCAATTGCTAGGCATGCTCATGGAGTTTTTGAGCATGAACTGAGAAATTTGAGAAGCAAATTTCTGGTTTGTCAGAAAGCAAAGCTTTCCGACACTCATAAATCGCCGGCTGACCCTGGGTTAAAATGCCAAGAGAGAGCGTCAAAAGCGATTTCTGACATGTCAAGATCCGGCTTAAAACCAGACCTTGGGCTTGATGCAGTCATGGCTTCAATGAGGTGCCCTGTCGTCGTATTCGACAAGACAAACAAGATAATAAGGATAAACAAAGAGGCAAGATCAGTGATATCCCTGGGCAAGGCCAACATGTCCTCTATCAGCAAGATTTCTGAAGATGCCCTTGCAGGAAAGACAGTCCGTGACGAAAGCATCTTATTCAAAGATAGGAAAGGCTTGGTGAGGACAGCTTTTGTCTCTGCTTCTCCTATCTATGGCAGGGGGGACATAATCGGTGACGTAGTGATATGGCATGATATAACCGAGAGAAAGAAGATAGAAGAATCCCTGAGGGCATCGGAGAGAAGGCATTCACTCCTTAAAGCAAGCACTCCTATGGTGATAATCGAGCTAAACCCTTTCTTTCAGATAACCGATTGGAATCCCGGCGCCAGAAATACTTTCGGTTATGAGGAAAAGGAGGTTCTTGGAAGGAATCTGTGGGAGATTATCAGCACCAAGCAGGAGAACCATATATGGTCAAAGATAACCCATCGCAGGATGTCAGTGCATGCTGTAAGGGAAAACAAGAGCAAGCAAGGAAAGAAGATAATCTGTGAATGGTTCATAACACCCCTTATCGATGAGAGTTCCAATACAGTCGGCATAACCTGCATCGCCAAGGACATCACAAGCCAGAAGGAGGCAGAGGTGAAGCTCAAAAGGTCGCTTGATGAAAAAGAGATGCTCCTTAAGGAGATACATCACCGAGTAAAAAATAACATGCAGGTGATGTCAAGCCTTCTTAGCCTTCAGTCTAGAAAGTTTGATGATGAGCGGCTTTCCAAGGCCATGGCAGAAAGCATGGGAAGGATAAAGTCCATGGCGCTCATCCATGAGATGCTCTATAAGTCAGGGGAATATTCTAATATCGATTTCTCAAAATACCTGATGGACTTAACCAATGATCTTGGAAGGACATGCGGCAGCCCGAGGGTCTCGATAAAGCTTGACTGTGAAGAGGCGCATATACCCATGGACCAGGCAATATCTGCAGGGCTATTAGTGAACGAACTCATAACCAACTCCCTTAAACATGCTTTTCCAGACAACCGGGAAGGCAAGGTAAAAGTAAGCCTGAGGGCTAGAGGCAAAACTTACAAACTCACTGTAGAAGATGACGGGATAGGACTACCTCCTAACCTTGATCCATCTAACAGCAGGACCCTTGGCCTTGAGCTTGCAGTCACCTTGGCAAGACAACTTGGCGGCAAGTTGAAGCTATACAGAAAAAAAGGGACAAGGTTTGAAGTAGAATTTGCAAAAGAGAGGGATAAACGATGAAACCATCTATCTTGATAGTTGAAGATGAGGCAATAGTGGCAAAGGATATAGAAAATATAATCAAAAGAAAAGGATATGAAAGCGCAGGCATAGTGTCAACAGGCAAGGAAGCGCTTTATGAAGCAAGGGCAAAGAACCCTGAACTTGTATTGATGGATATCAGGATAAAAGGAGGGATGGACGGGATAGAGACCGCTGGCAAGATAAAAAGTGAGCTTGGAATACCGGTCATCTACCTTACTGCATACGCTGACGATAAGACTCTTGAAAGGGCGAAAGTCACAGAGCCTTTTGGATATATAATAAAGCCCTTCCAGGAGAGGGAGATACATACATCGATAGAGATAGCGCTTTACAAGAACAAGGCTGAAAAAGACAAGAGAGCGCTTTCCGATAAGATAATCAAGCTTACACGAAGGATACCCCTTACAGACAATGAGAAGCAAGTGATGTATTCGATGGTCAGGCATCCTCTCCTTAACGATATAGATCTTTCAAAGAAGCTAAAAATAAAGAGATCTACCATCACCGCTATCAGGAACAGGCTAAAATCAGACAACCTTTATACAGAGTATAGGATACCAAACTTTGCTGCACTTGGATGCGAGCTTGTGGTCCCTGTCTATGCAGACCTTAACCCGCTTGTCGGCAGCAACAAGGCAAAGATCCTTTTCGATGCAGGCCATGCCCCTGAGCAGGTCTTTTTGCTTGCGACAAACAGGACATTTGCTGGCATCGCCATATCTCAAAATTTTACTGAGTTTAAAAAGCACCTGGACAAGACAAGCAGCCAGTTTAAGGACAGCAATCTCTCATCAGACATCGAAGCATCGTATTTTCCTTACCAGATAAGCTCAGTCGAAAAATTTTTTGACTATAGCCAGTTCCTGCACGGATTGTTTGACCTGTCTTTGGAAAACGACAAGGAGCAGGATATCAAGGTCGAGCAGAGGAAGCTTACCAAGAGCGAGAAAAAAGTTCTTTATGCCCTGACTTTGTACAAGGAACTCAACGATTCAGAGATAGCGGCAAAGATAGATGTGCCAAGGACGACCCTTTCACAGATAAGGAGAAGGCTTGTAAGTGACGGGCTTATCAGGTTTGTGAACATACCTAACCTGCTTGAGCTTAAATGCGAGCTTATGATAGTGAGCCATATAAAGCTGCATCCAAGCGAAAAGAACATCGACAAGGTGTGCGATTATATCAAGAGCAAGCCTTCATGCACTCTTTTGATAAGAAAAGAGCTTGAAGCTTTTAGCCTGAATGTATACAATGACTATAACGACTATGAGATAGAGGTAACTGATGACAGCAAGTTTTTTAATAAGAACCAGATTCTCATCGAGGAGCAGGCAAACAAGATAATGACACTTCCGCAGGTGCAATACAGGAAGCTTGACTTTGCGCCTTTGCTTAAGAAGGTGCTTGAAATGGGAAAGGATTGAATGGAAAAGTATGCCGATTTACTTTCGCAGTACACTGATTATTCAGAGCGGGTCCAGCTGAAAAATCTATTAGATAAAGAGCAGGGCAAAGGAACAAGCAGCAAACGTTTGGTTGCAGGATCCCTATTTTTTCTTAGAGATCATCTTTTCTATAAGGATTATTGTGAGTTAGAAGAAATGCTTCTTGCTGAAAAGGACGATCAGGTACAGATGGCAGCTGCAGAATCAAGGGGCTGCATGGTCCATCGAGATGATTATATGCCTATTTTTAAGGAAAGAAAAAACGGCACTAGGGCTGTTCAGATGGGCAATGCGCGCTCGTTTGCATATACTGCTTGGCATATGCATTCTAAACAAGAAGATATAGGATATTTCGTACAAAATGAAAGGCTGTACCAAGCGGCCAGCAGATCAGAGTTGAAAGTACAATATACCCTGGATCTTGCTGCAGGCGCTCCCTTCAATCCGGCCGTATGTGTCATATATATTAAACAAAGGCTCCATTCCAAAAATCCAGAGGTGAGAAGGGCAGCAGTATACGCCTCTTTGGGACTAGTCCTTTCAAACCAGACACTTGATCAGCTGACGCCTGAAGTTAATAACGTGCTAGCTGAAATGGACTTGAATGGGTATAAGATCCCAGGAAAAAATCTATGGGCTGCCAGTATCGATGACAGAAGAAAAATTCTTTGCACCGAGAAGAGAATGCCTGTTTCTGATTTTGATTCGTTTAAGGCTTATGTAGATATGTATAGGCAATTCTATGAGAGGAGGGATCATCATACAAAAACTATCCCCAAATTTGCAGATGCAAAAACCCAGAATTATGCTGAGGGAATGGTTATATCAGCCAGGCAGGCCATTGCTAATAGGGGCAGTTATCGAGCAGCTGAGGCCTTCCTCAGGAGCCCTCTTCCAAAGCAAGGGGGGACCAGTAAAGGGTTGGGTCTTCTTTTTTCAAAAGAAATAGATTATAAGCGCGTGAGGGATGGAATAGAGCTTGCTTCACATTATCATAGGCTTGCTGCCCAAGAAAGAGATGGGCCATGGTCAAGCCTATACGCAAGGCTGCTCAAAAGAAGGGCTAATCTTGCAACGTTAGCAAATGTCGTCGCTTGCTCAGAAATGAATCCTGATAATGCAGCCTTGTTGCTTTCCCTTGCGAGGTGCTGTACAAAGGAAGTGTATATTGGAGTAAATAAGTGGATGTATGCGAATTTTCCGATGGAATCATTGATTCCACAGGATCTTAGAGTGTACAAATACTACAGGCCTACTGAAAAAGGCAGCCAGATATTACGTGCAAACGACAGACGTATAGAGGATGCTGTCACTGTGTCAATGAAAGCAGGGATACAAAAAATCAGGGAGTATCCGAACATATCAGGGGTTATAGAGGCTTATTATGATCCAAGAGTACAATCATTTGTAATAATCGAGGAAGGAGCCCATGGCTCTCTTCAGGATATCATTGGCGAGCCTGTTGATGTACCAGTTGTGCTGGATCTAACGTTTCAGATGCTGAAATCTCAGGATCAGGCAAGACAGATGGGGATAAGCTTAAAAGACATCAAGCCTTCCAACTTCCTATTGAGGTGGCTGGATTCTAAGCTGGTAGTCATGGCAACAGACTTGGATCAGGCTGAGATATTAGGTATCCTTAATATGGCCAAAAGAACCAAGGCTACAGAGCACCCCTTGTACTGCGATTTCCGAAAGCTCTGCACTGACGACACATGTAATCCTATAACAGATAGGTTTCCTATAGGGCTTATCGAATATGAACTTGCCATGGGAGAGCATGCTTACGTTGAACTCTTGGACGGTTTAAGTATCCCTAAAGACGGGAGTGCGGAATGGAATCGCATCAGTTATGATGAACGAGAGAAAACTGTAGATCAACCAATCAAGGAAACTTTGATTCGCATGGGACATAGGTTTGATGATTATATTGGCGATTCAATCAGAACAAAATTCCCTGGAAAAGAAGGAGATGCATTGATTGCAACTTGTTTACCCATGGTGACTTTTGACCTTAAAAAAAGAGAAAATCCCTTCAAAAAAGGGCATCCCCCAGGTTTATTCACTCTTTAATGCTATGGCAGGGCTTATTATCAATGTCAAGAGCCGCAGGAACACGGCTAGATGATAAACTATCACAACCTCTTTTCCTCTTAGTAATGGCAGCAACGAATAAATATCTGCATTCAACAGTCCCTTAAGCTCTTTATTAAGTTCAGGAAGCTGGGAGAATCCCTCTCCAAAGTATATATGGTACAATTTGTCAAACAATGACTTTATCTTTTTAACCAACTGCATGGTCTTGGGATTTACTGTACTCCCTTTTTGTCCTATAAACTCATACATATGCTTAAGTTCTCCCTGCATCACTAGGAGGTCATAGACAAAGAGATACTGCATACTTGACTTGTTGCCTGAATTCTTGATAGCTGTCCTCATACAAAAATTGGCAAATTGCTCCACCTTGAAAAATTGACGCTCGATGATAGAGTTTAAAGCAAAGTCCCGCTTGCGGAAATCTTCTTCAATCATACCTAGGCAATCCTTTATTATCAGGAAAATCCTTCGGAGCAAAATTTCATATTTTTCATCGTGCGGTTCAGTCACGCTTTCTATACTGCAGTGATCCTTGGATTCCTTGGTTATTTCAAAGCCCAGGAAATTATTAGTAGTCAGACGATGAATCGCTTCAAGCTCACGGATGTTGTTTACCTGGATGTTTATCTTGTCAGTACCTAGGCGGTAGAGATTATTAAGGATAAGCCGGGTAAATTGTTCGTCCTCAAAATCAACCACGATCGCTTTCTCTTTTGGGTCAGCCTTGGAGTCAGATATAAGCGTTATAACCCTTCCATTTTCGGTTATCTCAAGTTCATCACCCTGCTTATAGTAAGTTAAATAGAAAAGTTCTTATATAAGTACCCCTTCTGTAATTAGCAAGAGGTGATATAGATGGCATTAAGAACCAAATTTCATCATTCGTCAAGTATTTTTAAGAGACTGTATAACAAAGAAAACAAGG
>DASRUK010000120.1:0-11248 GCA_035655475.1 Candidatus Nanoarchaeia archaeon | reverse complement strand
CAAAGGTAGCGCTGTTTCTTGCCTGTCTTGTTGATGCGAAAACCTGCTTTGACAAGGTTTGTTGACTTTTTGCAGAAAATGCAAAATACCTCCATAATATCACCTCAAATGTCAATAGAACGAGGTACTATATTAATCTGCCGAAGATTTAACAATGCCTCAAAAAGGAAAAGTTTAAATAAAAATTTGCCAGAGGCTGGATTAATGACAGAATATCCCATTCCTGAGACAAGGGTAAAGTACAAAGATGTATTTAACCTAAAAAATCTCTATGTTATGATGCATGAGGCATTTATAGAGGATAAATGGTTCGGCAAAGACGGCCCTGTATCAGGCAATCCTGGCGGGCAGCACAGCGACGTTGAAACATTATACTTGGAAAAATTCGACCAAAAAGGCCTTAATGCCGGCGGAAAGGAGATGTGGATATATTGGCGACTTTTAAAGAAACCTGAAGGCCGCTACTCTGGCTACATCAGGTATAAGCTTAATTTTGATTGGCACTTTGTATATATGGAAAAAAGGCAGATAGCATACCAGGGCAAGCAGATCTCTGTCAATTGGGGAGAGATGGAACTATCATTCAATGCCTCTGTTGAGACTGATTATAAGAAGGAGTGGGAAAAGCATTGGTTCCTCAAGCATTGGCAGGAGATCTATGAAAGAAGGATAATAGACCAGGAGATTGAGAGGCATAAAAAACTGCTCTATCTGGATCTTTACCGTATAACAAGCATGGTAAAGAGGTATCTTGATCTAAGGGTATTCCTTCCTACTCCTGAGCCGCTTTATCCAAAACTGTTTGGTATGGAAGGCTAAAACCAGAAGTTTTTTAAGTATTTTACATTTTCTGTAAAGCAAAGATGCCTCCGTAGCATAGTAGCCATTGCGTCTGACTTGTATTGGAAACGAATTTTCCGATCCTTCGAAACTCCGTTTCTAAGTAATCAGAAGGTCGGGAGTGCAACTCTCCCCGGGGGCTTAATTGTTTTCAAGGTGAAAGAATGAATCTGGTATTTTTAGGGCCTCCGGGCGTTGGAAAAGGGACCGTAGCAAAAGACGTTGTAAAGGTAAAAGGTATACCTCAGATATCTACCGGAGACTTGCTTAGGGCAGCAGTAAAAAAAGGCACCTCTATTGGAAAGAAAGCAAAGAGATACATGGATGAGGGAAAGCTTGTTCCTGATGATTTGGTGATAGGCCTTCTTAAAGACAGGATACTTGAAGGCGACTGCGGCGACGGTTTTATTCTAGACGGTTTTCCCAGGACCATTCCTCAGGCAGAAGCCTTAGAACAGGATATAGAGATTGACAAGGTTATCAATTTCAAGGCAAGTGATGAGATGATAATCCTAAGGACATCTGGCAGGAGAGTCTGCAGGAATTGTGGCGCGATATACCACATTAAGAATATCCCTCCCAAAGTGCCTGGAAAATGCGATAAGTGCGGAGGAGAGTTGTACCAAAGAGAAGATGATAATGAAGAGACTGTAAAAAAAAGGCTTGAGGTCTATAGGCAAGAGACAGCTCCTCTCATTGAGTACTATAGAAAAAAAGGCTTATTGATAGATGTCGAAACAGAGCAGCCATTGCCTCAGATTGTTGCTGACACCCTCAAGGCAATTGGATAAGCTTAAATATAATTTATTATTCTTCAAGTTTTGATGCGCCCTTAGCTCAGCTTGGATTAGAGCGACAGCCTCCTAAGTCGATGAAGAGTATTTCGCTAGTGCCTTAAAACTTGGCAGAGTGAGAGTGGCTGAGGCGGATGAAAGCTGTAGGTCGTGGGTTCGAATATCCCAGAGGAAATCCCTCAGGGTTTGAAAGTCCCATGGGGCGCGCTTTTATTTTCTTAAACTCTTTACCCCATTCACGCAGTTCTCGATCTTTCCTTCTTTAAGCGCTATGATTATCTGATTAGCAGCATCAAGTCCTACATTTATTTGGGCCTCTTTAGTCGAGCCTCCTAAATGCGGCGTGCAAATCACCCTGTCATTAGCAAGTAGTGAGCTGCATATTGGAGGCTCTTGCGCATACACATCAAGCGCAGCAGCAGCCACCTTGCCGGATTTTAATGATTCCTCCAGGGCTTTTTCATCAACTACACCGCCGCGAGCAACATTTAATATCCTAACTCCATCCTTCATTGCCGCAAATTGCTCGGTCGAAATCATATTTTTTGTTTTATCGGTTAAAGGAACATGCACTGTGATATAATCTGATTTTTTGATAAGATCACTGAACTCAACCTTTATTATCCCCATAGCTTTCAGGGTATTTGCATCAACATAAGGGTCAAATCCCAAGACAGACATCTCCAGAGCATTTGCAACCTTTGCTACCTTCTGCCCGATCTTGCCTATCCCGATGATCCCTAGTGTTTTTCCTTTCACCTCTGTTCCTTCAAAGGATTTTTTATCCCAAGCACCCTGCTTAAGCTTATTGTGAGAATGGATCACATGCTTTGCAAGCATCATAAGCAAAGTGAGTGTATGCTCAGCAGCAGCGTTGGTATTTCCAAATGGGGTGTTTTCGACAATGATACCTTTCTCAGCAGCATATTTAACGTCGATATTATCATAACCGACGCCTGCTCTGACCACTATTTTTAATTTTTTAGCAGCATCTATCACTTGCTTATCGACCTTTACGCTGCTCCTGACAATCATGGCGTCAGCATCTGCGCTTATTCCTGCAAACTCCTCTTGCTTTGTCCCTACCTTATAATCCACATCAAAGCCTGATTTTTGCAGTGTTTCAATAGCCTTCTTATCAACCTTGTCTGGAATCAATACCTTCATGTTCTCACCTTTTCTGCAAAAGCCAACAAATGACAAGGCAAACCGGGGGTTGCCCCCGTCGGGGTGGTTTGCAGGTTTTGCATAGCAAAACCGTCGAAGTCATTATTGTTGGCTTTCACTTGTTAATGATTATTCATTGTTTGAGTCCATTATTGTTGGTTTATCTGTCCGTAACTTCATGGTTTTTTTCAATCTATCACTATAACTAAAAATATTCCTCCAACTTCTCACACAAATCCTTGACCTCATCAAGTGTGATATCACCCATATGGGCGATCCTGAAAGTGTTTGGCTTTCCTTCTGCCTCAAGCTTCTCGTTCATCTTGCCGTATCCTGAGTCTATGCTGTATCCTTTCTTTGCCATATCTTTTTTGATAGCCTTAAAATCAAGCTTCTTTGTATTGGATATGCATGATACAGTGTCTGAATGGCATCCTTCTGCTGAAAACATTGCAAAACCGTTGCTGATAGCCCATTCTCTGGCATACTCTGCCATCTCCTTATGCCTGGCAAATCTTTTATCAAGCCCTTCTTCATCCATTCGCAAAAGCTGTTTTCGCAGTGCAAACAGATGAGGGATGCAGGGAGTATATGGTGTCTCATCTTTATCGTAAGCCTTTTTCAACTCAAGGAAGTCAAAATAATACCCTCTGCCTTTGACGCTCTCAGCTCTCTGATATGCTTTTGCGCTGATTGATGCGACAGCGATACCGGCAGGAAGCGCTATCGCCTTCTGTGAAGAAGCAAGGCAGATATCTATCCCAAGATTGTCAACTTCTATCTTTGTTCCTGCAAGGGATGAGACAGCATCCACTATCCATATTACCTGGGGATATTTTTTCATAACCTTGGATATCGCCAAAAGATCGCTTTTAACACCAGTGGATGTTTCGTTATGGACCATGCAGAAAGCATCATACTCGCCACTGGAAAGCGCTTTATCAACAGCCGCTGGGTCGACAGGCTTTCCCCATGCAAACTCTATCTTTCCGGCCGCCTTGCCGCAGCTTTCAGAGACAGACGCCCATTTCTTTGAAAAAAATCCATTCACAGCATGAAGCACTTTTCCGCTCACACAATTGCGCACAGCCCCTTCCCAAAATCCAGAGCCTGATGACGCAGATATTAGCACGTCATTCTTTGTATAAAACAATTTGCGCAGGCCAGGCTTCAGGCCGCCAAATAGCTCCCTAAACTCACCGGTCCTATGCCCTATCTGGGGCGTGCTAAGCTCTTTTAGTATCTCTTGCCTGACTTCTGTCGGCCCTGGGATGAAAAGTTTGTTTGCCATTGAAAACCCCCTATCCTATCTTGTTTATTACAAGCCCTGAATATATCTTTGGATAAAAGAAAGTTGATTTCTGAGGCATTGTCTCTCCTGCCCTTGCAGTCAAAAATATCTCCCTCATCAGCGGAGCGTTGATGAAAAACAGATACTGGAACCTGTCGCAAGCAGAGATGTTCCTGCTGTGTTCTTTTGAATATTCTATGTATGTCCCCTGGGACTGCGCCTCTTGGCTTATCCCTATTATCCCTTCAAAGATCAGCTTGTGCAATATATTGACGTCCAGCTTTCGGTAAGCATCTGATCTGTCAGGAAAAAAAGAGTCCATTATCCCGCGGTTCTTTAATTTTAGAAAATATGACTTATTATCAGCGCATGAATACATTCCAAACACATGGTTTTTTAGGTTCTTTGCTTTGTCGATAAGAACTTTTGTATGCTCCAGGATCTCAACCAGTTTTTTCACATCCTCTATCTCAAGAACCTCAAAGTGCTCTGATATCCGCTCAATAAGTTCCTCGCGCCCGATGTCCACATCATGCACAAACCTGTCGATTGGCAGTATCAGCAGCCCTTCAGAGAATGAATTTACAAAGCCGCACATGCAATATTTGCCCCCGGCAATTTCAGGATGTTCATCCCTGAATTTAAGCGCTGACCTATACCTATGATGCCCATCTGCTATCACGCATTGGTATTTTACAAGTTCGTTTTTAAGATTCTCGATAAATCCATTATCGGAAATTTTCCAAAGCTTATGGCTTATTCCAGAGTTATCACTAAACATCATATCAGGCTCTCTTTTGCATTGTTCATCCATAAGCTTGTCAGTGGCCTTTTTCCTGTCATCATACAGCATGAAAACACAGCCAAAATTTGCCCTTGTCGCATCAAGAAGCTCAAGCCTTCCTTTGAACGGCTTCTCAAGTGTCCTTTCATGAGGAAGCACCCCCTTGCCAAACTCTTCTAGTTCAATAAGTGAGATGAAGCTTTTTCTCAGGTACTGTTTGCCTTTAAAGGAAAACTCCTGCAGATAGATATAGATAGACTCCTTATCGTCCTGTTTCAATATCCCTTTTTCCTGCCAGTCTTTCAGGTCGCTTGCCGCTTTTTGAGGGCTGTCAGGAAGTATCAGCCTTGCAGCATTATAAGGAGAGCTTGCATAATACTCCTTTTTCTGCTGTTCGTTTATCACATCGTAAGGCGGAGTTATGACTAAGTTAAAGTCCTTGACCTTTTCCTGGTTATACCTAAGGCCGCAAAAAGGATTTATCTTGACCATGCCTCGGCTTGAAATTTACCCACGTTTAAAAACCCTTTGACCTATTTTTCACAGAAACCAGTTATTTGACAAAAAACCGCTAAATTTTTAAAAAAAGACATATTTCGCTGGCTAAAGACACAGATTGTTTAATGGGTGATGGCTACCGGATTTCGGGTCCGCCCTATTATTGTTTATTTGTTGTAAATACCCCACTCACTTGCGGTGACTGGGTTATTGTTATGGCTCGCCACGGTATTTACAACACTAAAAATACCCCGCCCCTTGGGGCGGTTGGGATTTTTATTTTATCTCTGCAGTTATGTTTCCCTTTATTGTGCGTAGGATCATGTCCTTTGGATTTTTATACCTTAGAAGGACCGGTGAGTCAAAGCGGCCTGATTCAGGCAATGTGTTGCAAACAGCCTGGATTATGCCCTGTGAATGGGACTTTAGCAGGTACGGGAGCATTTCACCATCAAGCCTTTCTCCACCGCATGTCCCTGCTCCATATAATTTTATCTCTGTTATCAGGAAGTCATCTGCAGCTTGATTTTCAAGGTGCAATAAAATCATCCTGTTTGTAGCATTAAGCCCTATGCAATTGATATCTCCCTCAAGGCCGCAGCTAGGCTTTATCTCTATCTCTTTCTCAAGGATAGCCTGTTTGCTACATCCGGCAATGATCAAAACCGCAAGTAAAAGCCAGGCCTTCATTTTAGTAGATTTTTTAGATTCTCGATTTCTGCAAGGATGTCTTGTCTATTTTTTGCTAACTCCGCAATATTACAATTTTCGGGCTCTTGTATAGTGGCCATTTTCCTTATCCGTGCAAACTTTCTTTGCCTATGCTCTTCTATCAAGTTTGTTATCTTTCCGAAGTTTAGTGCAAACAAGACTATCCCAAGCAAAGCAATCAGCCCAAGGGTTACTGTAGTAATTACCCTTGCCTCTTGGATATGTTTTTCAAGAAATCCTGTTAGCTGGACTAGCTGCTCTTTTATCTGTCCTACCTCTTCTTTGAGGAGCCCAAGTCCGGGCAATGTAGGCTTTTCAGAGATAGTAAATTTTGCCTTTTTTGAAAATATAAACTTGCCTGACTTTATAGCATAGCTAAAGATTGACTGCCGGCTGGGATCATCTATCCCTGCGGTAAAATTTACCAGGTAGGTATGGCTTTTCTTGGGCAGCAGTGATGCCTCTGGGCTTATGCTTGAGATAAATCTTTTGTCAATATCCTCTATTGTAAGGAAAGCATTAAGGATGGGCTCAGTTCCTGTATTTTTTATCTCTACCAAGGCGATGACTGATCCTCCTGGAGATACAGTCACGTCTGGAGCATGGATAAATATAAGTAAAGGTTCTACAATAGTTGCATTTTGGGCTGAGGGCCTTCTTGCCCCGCCGCCTCCACCTCCTCCGCCGCCTGAAGGTGCTGATGGGCTGGAAGCCTCTTCAGTTGTGCTAAAAGTTTCATATGCACCAGCTTTTTCTGTACCGCTGTAATAGCCAAGGAAGGTTACTTTCACTTCCCCTGCATAAGAGGTTGTTGGATTGATAGTATATGTCACTTCTGAGGCTGCAGGCACAAGCCTTGTGTCTGAGCCTGAGTCAAGCACCTCGCCAGTGTCTGTCCTTGTCAGGTTCCATACGACAGTCATATCCTGACCTGCGCTGCCTGTATTTTCAAGCACCACGGAGATTGCCAGCGAAGGCACAGAGCTATCAGTGACAGATATATCCCTTACGTCAAATGGGCCTCCGGTAAGCTTCCAGTACTGCTCATCCGTATAATGGTTACCGTCAACGGTCGCGTTTGCCTTTACCTTCCAATTCCCTTGAGGCTGCGACGCGATGGTCGTATAATTATAACTGTAATGGCCAACAGATGGATGGGAGGAGTAGCTGACAGATTCAGTCACTGCGTTGCCTGCTGAATCATAAAGGCTCATCTTCAAGTCATCGACTTCTATGTAGACACCTAAATCGTTTGTCACAAGTATGTCTGCTCCAAAAGCGCTTCCGGCAAGAATCTCAGGATATGCATCGATATCGATGAGCACTCCTCTCTGCAGCCCTGCAAAAGAAGTGTATGCTATCCTTAACTGGTTTTGGCTGCTTGCCCTGATCAGCACGATGTAACTGCCGGTTTGCGAAGAGTTAAGCTGCCGGGTATAGTTATAGTAGCCTAAGCCTGCATCAGACATCGCAGTCTCATTGACCCAATAAGTGCCGTCAGGATACTTGATAGAGATGTTCACGTCTTGTCCGGCAAGGCTGTTTCCATCCTCATCTTCAAGCCTTGCAAAGATGGTGACATTATCATAAAGATAATAGCTTGCGCCTGCAGTCGCTGTCAGGAATATATTGTCAGAGCCGATGCTTGAGACTACTTCTGTATCAAAGTTACTGCTGTTCCAACTGTTCCCATAACTGTCTGTAAATGTAACATTGAACACATAAACACCATTTGCTGCAGGGGTAAACACAGCAAACTCTGCTATAGACACTCCCTGGCTTAGGTTGCCCATGCTTGTATTTTGGGGATAGCCGTTTAAGAAAGTGAACCCAGAGCCGCAGTTCAAGAAGGCGTAGGTACCCATTATCGGATCTGTAGCATTAAGGCTTGCCTTCACAAGGATTATACTTCCCTGAAGGGCATTTTCAGGAGAGCTCTCGCTTACTACACTTGCCGAAGGATTTGAAACATTGAAATCTATCCAATCCCTTGTGTAGTTGGTATTTCCAAAGCTGTCGTTTGCAAAAACCTTGAACTTATACTGGCCAGAGCTGCCTGCCTGAAAGATTGCGGAATATGTGCTGCCAGAAACAAAGGTCATGTTGCTTCTTGAGAATATGCCGGATGAGTCGTTAACCTCGAACCATGCGTTCAACAGGTTGCCATCAACAATCGAAGCATTGGCTGTTGCTGTCTCTCCTGCTGTAAGGTTCCCTTCGATAACCTCACCGGTGATAGATGGCGGGGATGCGTCTGTAACAGTAGTGATGTTAAATGCATCATCGCTTGAATCTGTTGAGGCAAGCCGGGTGTCATTTGCTCTTGCATCTATATAGTACACCCCCCCTATGCCTGAGGTGTTAAAAGAATATATGCAGATGCTTGCTGTGCAATTGTCCGATGAGTTGAGAGTTGCAAGAAAATTTTGCCTTGCACCCTGCACAGTCGAATAGTATATTGACAATAAAACACTGTCATTGTCAGTATCGTTGACTGATATATTGACATTATAACTTCCATACAGGTCCTGGTTTAAGATCTCATCGCCATTTGGTCTTATGACTGAAACATTTGGGGCATGGTTTATGGAAAAATTGCCGGTCGAATTTGAGCATGCGTCTGTATCATCGCAGACAAATGCGTAATATTGCAGGATGCTTGTATCATTTTGCAGGGCAGTATAGCTGCAAATAATCGGGTTTGAGGCTGAATTGGAGGTATTGCAATAAGTCTTGTTAAGGCAGCCTGCACTTGAGTTAAAGCTGCCGCCTGAGCAGAAATAGCCTCTTGCTAATGAAGAGTCTGAGTCTGACCAATTGAGAGTGAGGTTAACCTGAAAGGAAACATCGACCTTCTGCGGCGATGCATTGTGCGAGTTTATCGTCGGAGCAACATTTGGCACATATTCTACGGTGAGATTTGGCCTTTGCGCAACTGTCGAATACTCAAGTGATCTTATTGCCTTGTTATCGGCGCCGCTTGCTTCAAAACCTATGAACAATATGCCGTAATTTGAGTAGTTGTTATCAACAACTGCCTGGACAAATGAGGTCAGGTTAAACTGATAATATCCATTTGCGCCGATCGTCGTGTTTGTTATCCAGCCGGAATATGTGCCTCCGATCGCAGTCCAATTTACACCTGTCTGAGAAAGATTCCAAGTTGTTTGGCCGATAGTCATATTTTGGCTAATTCTGTACGCTGAAACCACCTGGTCATCGTCTGGATCTGAGACTGCATAAACTGCCAGGCTTGCGTCCTGCACTGTTGCTCCAGGCGGGATGTCTGTAAGGTTTGGCCAGAATATCATCCTCATGGGCTTACTTGTAGCATCGAGCCCAACATACAGTGATGTGGCGGATTGATAGTTAGTAGAAGATGTGCTTTCCCTGATATAAGTATCCTGCATATTTGGGGAGAGGGTTATTGCTGCCGCTGCCGGCAAAACCATCAATACTGCCAGGAATAATGTTATTTTTCTCATTTACCTGCCATTTGCTTCATCATCTGCAAGGCATCTCTTGCAGATCTTCTTTCCTTAGGCTGCTTGGGCGTTATCTTTCTCTTGCTTGATACTAGTTTTCCCAGCCCTTTTAGCTCGTCTAAGAGCCTTCCTGTAAAATGGTAATTTTCACTTATCTCTTTCTCTATGAGATCAAGCCTGGAGTTGATTGACTCCACATCCTTGGATTTTAATGCAAACAGAGGCAATGCCCTGGAAGATGGCCTTGTCTCAAGCTTTGCCAACCTCTCGCTCAACTGCTCCAGCACCACTTTTTCTGCAAGATGAACATTCTTTATCTTAAGGTTCTCTATCTCCTTTAGCCCATTTTCAAGGGCCCGCCTCATATCATTGACAAGGGAGGTGTTCCTTTGAGATTGATTGAACTGGTCCTGGACATCCATGAAGATGCTTTCGACCTTGGCAGTATCTGCCTCTATCACAGATTTAGCCTTGTTTATGCTTATCAATTGCTCCCTAACATCCTTCTCAAGCTTTAAGATCTCTTTTGCATCCTTAAAGACCGTCATATCTTCCCTCATGGATTTCATATCCTGCATGATGGTATCTGTAAAGAGCTGCAATGCAGTTATCTTTTCACTTAGTTGCTGTATCTTAAAATCGCTTTTCTGGGTCACCTCAAATATCTCTTCGGGCTTGATCTGATTTACTATCTCCACTGCCTTCAGCGATTTTGCCTCGAGCTCACCCATATTCTTGCCCATCTCAAAGCCTGAGGAGCGAAGCTCTCCCAGCTGCTCATTAAATGAGATAAACCTTTCGCTTGTCGACTTGTTCTGCTCCTCCAAGGATTCTATCTTTGCCTTGAGATATTCAAGCTTTGTAGTGATTGCCGTGTCGGCTGCTGCGCCTGGCTCACTTTCCACCTGGGGATCGACCTGGTCATCTTTTTCGATATCATGGGGTATGTTCTTATTGAACAGGCTCATCTTTTTCCACCTCTGTCTCCTTTTTTTCCTCGTCCTTAGTTTTTTTCTTTCGCTCTTTCCTTGCTTTTTCTATGCCCTGCATTATCTCTTCCAGGGGGATAAGCTCCAGCTCTTTTTTCTTTGGCTCCTTTCCAAGCTTGTCCCATACATCTTTCAACTTAGACCTGATGCTTTCCAGGTAGATATCTACCATCTTGAAAGCGCCTGATTTTGTTTTTTCCTCGAGCAGCTTCAGTTCAAGCTTAAGGTCAAAGGTATCGAATTGAATCTCGCCAAGCTGCTCTATCTGGTATTCAATGTCGCTGATGATCTCCTCATACTTATGATACTGCTCGAGCTCTTGGTCCGGCAGCCTATGCGGATTATGCAGAAGAGGCCTAAACGACACAAAATATGGCCTGCCTTTGTTGTATTCGGCATTTTCAACCATACCTGTCCCTACTGCCGCCTTCACTATAGATTTGACCATGTCCTCTCCATATTTCATGCTAATCCTGTTAAGATCACCTTCATAAAGCGTCCTTACCTGTATCTCGGTTCCAATGTTTGCCTTTATCTC
Source organism: Candidatus Nanoarchaeia archaeon (assembly GCA_035655475.1). Classification (GTDB taxonomy): domain Archaea; phylum Nanobdellota; class Nanobdellia; order Woesearchaeales; family JACPBV01; genus DASRUK01. The sequence goes on along the minus strand of DASRUK010000120.1, from coordinate 151 downwards.
ACCTACAAAGTCATTGAGGACCTGGCTGATAAGGACAAGGCCTACCCCCCATTTCCTGAATTCCCTTGCGCCTCTCTCAAGCTGGATAAGGCCTTCACCGCTTCCCCCAAACTTAGGCAGCAGCCTATGGACCTCATCATAGACAATAATG
>DASRUK010000119.1:0-6313 GCA_035655475.1 Candidatus Nanoarchaeia archaeon | reverse complement strand
TGGCAATTGGTTTTATCCTACTATTCCTGAAATGGAAAGGGCAATTATGAAATTCTTCAGAAGTCTTTGGTACAACAAACAAAAAGTTCTATCTCTTATTCCATTTAATGAGAAATATTCAATTTAATTTACTATAAACACCATAAATCCCATCAAGCTGGCAAGTACAGGAACCCTAAAGCCCATGCTTCTAAAAAAAGCAGGTATTTTCTTCTTAATACTTATCTTTGAAAGCCAGTCGTTAAAACTCCCGCGAGGGCATAGGTTGCCGCAGAACCATCTTCCCCTAAAAGGGCTGATGATCATCAAAGTAGCAAAAACCATTAGAAGAAAGTACCCAAGCTTTGGCTCAAAAAACCCGCCGATAGATATTATCAATACCAAAACTCCAAGATAAGATGTTATTTTGAGCATAGCTAGGTTAAAACTAACCCTTGATTTTTAAAGGTTAGGTTTGAGCCTCTATCTTACATCCAGTCAATGCCGAAAGTCTTTCAAGCTGCTGCAGCCCAGAATATGGCTCATCGTTTATCTTCCATGCAGGATAAGCGTTTGCTCCAGCACTCAGGCATTCCTGCCTGTACCTGTCACAGTCGACAAAATCGATATATTCAAACGACTTGCCAAACATCTGTTTTTGCGCTTTGCAGAATTTGCACCACTCTGTTCCATACATTGTGGCATTATTTGCAGTCAGGCATTTGGCAAAATCATTAAATTTGCCAGGCATATTTCTATAATAGGAAAATCCATAGATAGATGCAGCAAGTATAGCGATGATTATCACGCCATAGATTATCTTCTTATTGGGCAATCTTTTCTTGGGAGCCTCTTCCCAATGCTTTGCCTTGATATGCTGCGCTAAACCTTCTTCTGAGCTGAACTGTTTGCCGCATTCTTTACAAGTTAGATCTGAGATCTTTAACCACCGATCGATAGGCAGGAAGTTTTAGTTATTAAATATTTGTTTTTACGAAACTGCCCGTCGGCAGCTTGTGACAATACTGTTTCTGCTCTCTGAAAGAGGAATTTTGTCGCAGATGGACAGATCATTCTTAGCTTTGGCGATTATATTTTCTATTTTTACCGGGAATGCCGGGAATTTGTTTATATAAATCAGGCCCTTTTTATATAAGTCATCGCCATCAGGCTGGATTTATCTAAAAAATCAAAAACCCCAACCTTTATAAATAACCAAATAATTCTAACTCACAAACCCGTTATACTAACTCGTTTAGGAGGGGCAAGAATGGATAAAAATAAAGTATTATCAAGCTTAAAGCAATTAAAGGAGAAGTCTTCTAAGAGAAAGTTTATTCAATCTGTTGACCTGATAGTAAACCTAAAAGACATCGACCTAAAAAAGCCAGAGCAGTCGTTGAACTATTATGTTTCCGTGCATTATTTGAGAGGAAAGAAGACAAAGGTCTGTGGCCTTGTGGGTCCAGAACTTATCACCCAGGCAAAGGCAACCTTTGACAATGCATTGAGCGTCGATGACTTCAACAAGTATGAAGGCAACAAGAAAGACGCAAAAAAACTAGCTTCTGCTTATGACTATTTTGTCGCTCAGGCGACGATAATGCCGCGATTAGCTACGATCTTTGGCCGTGTTTTTGGTCCAAAGGGAAGGATGCCAAACCCAAAAGCAGGATGTGTTGTCCCCCCAAACGCAAACTTAAAGCCGCTGTATGAAAGGCTTCAAAAGACAGTAAAACTTCAGACAAAGAACGATCCGATAGTCCAGACCATGGTCGGTATGGAAAACCAAAGTGACGAAGAGATAGCAGACAACGTAATGACTATCTATGATTCACTTGTCCACACATTGCCTGGTGGAAAGAACAACATCAAAAGCGTTCTGTTAAAGCTTACTATGGGTAAGCCATTGAGGGTTGAATAAGATGGCACAGACTCACCACGTTGCACAAAAGAAGAAGGCTGTAGCAAAATCAATCCAGCAGCTTATAATCGAATATCCTATCATTGCAGCAGTTAACATGGAAAATCTTCCTGCTCCTCAGCTCCAGCAGATGAGGGCTCAGTTAAGGGGAAAGATAGAGCTTGCGATGACAAAAAGAAGGATAATGAAGCATGCTATCGATGAGATAAAGTCAAAGAAGCAAAACATCGAGAGTTTAGAGCCTTATCTTTTAGGCATGCCAGCTTTGATCTTCACTAGAGAAAACCCATTTTCATTGTTTAGGACCTTAAAGAAGAGCAAGACAGCAGCTCCTGCAAAAGCAGGACAGACTGCTCCTGCAGACATAAAGGTTCTAAAGGGCCCGACAAGCTTTGCACCAGGCCCAGTCATCGGCGAACTAGCCATGCTAGGCATAAAATCAGGTGTAGAAGGCGGAAAGGTCGCAATCAAAGAAGACTCTGTCGTAGTCAAGGCAGGCCAAAAGATCAGCCAGAAAGCAGCTGAAATCTTGACAAGGCTTGGAATCCAGCCTATGGAAGTAGGCCTGAATGTGACTGCCGTATATGAAAATGGCATGATCTATACAAGGGAAGTTCTTGACATCGATGATAATAAGTTCAAGGCAGACCTTGAACAAGCAGGCGCATGGGCATTTAACCTGGCGATTGAAAGCGCTTACACTACAAAGCTGACCATCAATACCTTGCTTGGCAAGGCATTTAACGATTCCAAAGCGCTAGGCATATCCCAGAACATTATTGATGAAGGGATAGTTGATGAGCTGATGGCGAAAGCAGAAAGGTCGGCTTTGAGCCTTAAGACAATAGCAAACATTGAAGTGTCAACAGCACCAAAAGCTGCTGTACAAGAAAGCACTAAAAAGGAAGAGTCGATTGATGACGCTCCAGAGATAAAAAAGGAAGAAGAAGTCCTTGAAGCAGAAAAAGAATTGATGAAGGAAGAAAAAGAACTTCAGAGAAAAGCAAACAAGAAAGAGATAGAAAGCGACGTTGAAGAGGAAGTAAAAAAAGAGGTCGCAGAGGAAGAAGAAAAGCTTTTAGAGCAGGAAAGGATGGACAAGGACAAAGAGCTGGAGACTAATGATAAGAAGATTGCTGAGCTTGCAGCAAAGAAATCAAAAAAGCATGCCCCAAACGAGCAGGAGCAGGTAGAAAAGCTTGCCCAGGACTTGAAAAAGAAGGGGACGTTGAGAGCATAACATTTACAGGAGGTATTTAAAATGGAATACATATATGCGGCGATGCTTATCCACAAGGCAGGCGGCAAAGTAGAGGAAGCAAAGGTTAAAAAGATTCTCGAAGCTGCTGGCGTAAAGGTGGACGAAGCAAGGGTAAAGGCCTTGATAGCTTCACTTGAAGGAGTAAATATCGACGAAGCTATAGAGAAAGCAGCAGTAGCCCCAATTGCAGTGGCAGCAGCAGCTCCTCAAGGAGGAGAGGCAAAGGCTGAAAAGAAGGAAGATACTGCAAAGAAAGCTGAGGATGACAAGAAAGCTCAGGAGCAGGCAGCTGCAGGCCTTGGAAGCTTATTTGGCTAAATTTTTTTTTATTATATTTAGCAGCGAGAAAATAAACAATTTTCTCAAAAAATGACCTTACGAGTGAACGTGACAAATGCAAGAAGAAGAAATAAAAGAGCTATTTAGTAAACTATCCGAAGTCCGAAAAGAGGTTACAGCCCTCAGGCAGGAACTTAATCAGGTAGATGAAAAGAAGGAAGAGTTCTTCAGAAAAAAAGAAGAGGCAAGCTCAAAGGTAAGGGAGCTTATCAGGAAGATAAAGGAAGATAGGGAGCAAAGAAACACCCTTACAAGCAAGGTAAAGGAAGAGAAGGAAAGAAGAGAGCTCCTCAACCAGGAAGTAAAGACTCAGATTTCTACGCTAAAAGAGCTTAACGAAGAGAAGAACAAGATAGCCAAAAAGCTCAACTTGACAGAGGACCCTGCAAGGCTAAAGGATCAGATAGCGCGCCTTGAGTTCAAGATAGAGACAGAAGGCATATCCTTTGAGAAGGAAAAGCAGATGATGAAAGTCATCAAGGACTTAAAGAAGAAGGTCAAAGAGGCAGAAAAGATAAGCGGCGTCTGGAGCAAGATCCACGAGAGCTCAAAAGAGATAGACCAGAAAAAAAGAGAAGCCGAGGATGTGCACAGGAAGATACAAAGGACAGCTGAAGAAAGCCAGACAAAGCATGAAGATATGATCTCTCTTTCAAAAGAAGTCGATAAGTTAAAGGCAGAAGAGGAAGAAGCCTTCAAGCAATTTATCGAATTCAAGACAAAGTTTAACGAGATTAACGACAAGCTGAAGGCAAAGCTTCTTGAGATGAACCAGATAAGGGAGAAGGTCGACCATAACACAAAAGAGAAGAAGATAAGCAAGGAACGAAGGGAAGAAGAGATCCTGAAGATAAAAGAGCAGGATGTCGAAGACAAGATAAAGAGAGGAGAGAAGCTTACGACAGAGGATTTGCTGGTGTTTCAGCAGAAGAAATAACTAGTTGATATTTTCTTTAATAGTATTATACAGAGCTTGCATGTCTTTTTTGTTATAAGAGCTAACTTCAATTTGTCTCAATTCGATGTCCAATTTTTAAAATCGATAAAAACAGCGCAATGAAAAATTATATCAATCAAAAAGGATAACAACAATCCGCCTGATACAGTGCCCTTTTCTAATTTTACATGGAGTATGCTGCTGAAGGGAATATTTACGCTATGGTTTTTTCTATAAGGATAGGAGTTATCTAGAAAAATGCCTTTCTTTGTTACTTTTAGCTTATAACCATGAAAGCTGAATTCCGATTTTAAAATAGACCTTTTGGAATGACAAATAATCTCAAAATAATTCTCAGGAATTCTAAACAGAACCTTTTCTTTCTCACTGGCCACTTGTTAAATAACGAAAGAAACTATATAAAAATACATCGATAAAAAATCTACTTCTTCTCCATATATCCGCATTTGCCGCAAGTCCATCTGTCCTTGTGGCTGGCCATGAACGTTCCCTGCCCGCACTTAGGGCATGACTTGTTCTTTCTCTTGAGGCCGCCTGCTGTCTCATACAGCTGCCATCTTCCTGCCTTTTCCACTTTCTTTGCCATTTTACTCCTTCTTCTCCTCTGCTTTAGGAGCTGCAGCTTTGTCTTTCTTCTTTGGCTCTGTCTTTTCTAGGTCTTCTTCGGTCTTATAGACATAAACAGAAACCTTAGCCTTTCCGTTTCCAAACCTGTTCTCTATCTTCTTGATGACTATTAGCTTCTCATCAGCTTTCTCGCTGCCAGCTATCTTCTTTACTATCTCCTGCTTGCTTGGGGTCGGAAACCCAAAAAAAGCAGCCTCTGCTGTTATTTCGGTTCGAGATAATAGTGTATTTTCCTGCTTGTTTGTTATCTTTAGATCCATAGAATTCACCTTACTTTGATAGCATACTCTCCTTTGACAGTGATGCCTATCTTCTTTGCGATTATCGACTTGTTAGCGTCAAGGATATTAAGCCTTCCCTGCCAATTTGGGGAAAACTGGTTGCCTTTGCATATTGGGCACTCACTGCCTTCGACAAATAGCTTGTCCTTCTTGCATACTTTCTTTTTCATTTTTTAGATTTACCTTCTTCTGGTGCTGCCTTATTTACCTCATCATCTATCCAATCAAGCCTTCCCAGATAAGGCTGCCTCATGGTAAGCCCAAGCTTTGGGTTTGAAACATCTTTGAACGATACAGCGATTATTCTTGCCCTGCATTTGTCGCCGACTTTTAGGTTCTTTTTAGACTCTTTTCCAAGCAGTACCTTATCTTTGGAAAAAGAGACAAAATCATCCATGGTCTGTGATACGTGGATCATTCCCTCGATTGGTCCAAGGTTGATAAAAGCTCCAAAATCAGCTATGTCTTTTATCTTTCCCATGACCACTTCCTGCATCTCAGGTTTAAAAGTAAGAAGCTCAAAAGTAGCCTCATAGTAGCTAGCTCCGTCTCCAGGGATTATTATCCCCTCGCCTATCTCTTTAACATCCTTTACATCGATGACGATGCCAAGGTCTTTTGAAATAAATCCTTCGTACTTCCTCTTGATTCTTTTGACTACAGCCTCTTTAACATCCAGGTTGAATAGGTCCGGAGGCACCCTTATATGGTCTTTTATCTCTGTACTATAGAACATGTTATTACCGGAAATCCATTTTCTTTTTAAACCTTGCTATTTTATGTAAGTATTCAGTCAGCTAGCATGTTCTATAACATCTCTGAAATGCGACAGCTAAACTATACATTTTTCTCAAACCTGTCCCAATAATCTGTGATTGTGCCATAGGTCACTCCTTCTTTGCGAATCTCAAGCCCCTTGAGGGTCTGCCACAACTCAACCTTTT
>DASRUK010000118.1:0-10800 GCA_035655475.1 Candidatus Nanoarchaeia archaeon | reverse complement strand
CAAGAATAGTAGAAACTATAATGACAATGATAACCACGTGGAGACAAAGAGGATTAGATACATTTTCTGAGCTAAGAGATTCAATCTGAGCTTACCTTATACATAAAAAAGAAAAGTTTATATAATAATCACGAATTTATTAAAATATTTAACTCTTAAAGGGGGAAGGCTTATGAAAAGAAAGGTAATACAGATAGCAGACAGCACTCAGCTTGTTTCTTTGCCGAGGAAATGGGCGCTTTTACATGGGATAAAGAAAGGGGATGAGGTGGATATCAGGGAAGAAGGTGGAAGGCTGCTGATAACGACGGAAGATAGTTTTTCTCCAAGCAGGGTCGAGATAAATACAGAAGGCTTAGGGATAATGATTTCGAGATATATACATGCCCTATATAAAAAAGGCGTCGATGAAATATATATAACATACAAGACACAAGCTGACATGCAGGCCATACAGAATGCCCTTGGAAAGGAGGCGGTAGGCTTTGAAATTACGAACCAAGGGAACAATTTTTGTGAGATAAAACATGTATCTGGAGAGCTTGAAGATTTTGATCCTATACTAAAAAGGACGTTCTTGCTGCTCCTTTCGATGTCAGAGCAACTGGTAGATGCGCTCAAGAATAATAACTACAGCATGCTTCCAAATATCGCTTTCCTCGAAGAAGCGAATAACAGGTTCACGACAACATGCAGGAGACTGCTCAATAAAGGTGGAACAACACCATATTCGCCAATCGGACCGGTTTACTATATACTGGAGGATGTTGAAAATCTTGCCGATCAATATAAATATTTATGTAACCAATTACATGATTTATGGAAAAAAAATAAGTTAGGAAGGGGTCTGGGCAAGGAATCCATCAAGAGCCTTGAAAAAACTGACATGACACTCAGAGAATTCTTTGATTTTTTCTACAAATTTGACAAGAATAAGTTTGTCGACATCGCTAAAAAGCGAAAAGAGTTAATAAACGACCTTTTTCAGATAATTGAAAAAAGCGACAAATATGCAGACAGGTTGACAGCCCATTACTTGCTTGTCATAACACAAAAAATATTTTGTTTGACAGGACCATGTGTTGTTATCAACGTCTAATCCTTTGAGTGCATGCCTTGATTAGGTTGTTTGCTGCCGCAAAATACTTGTTATGACAATCCTGCGGTCCTGAATAGGACATAGTTCCAGCAGCTTTTGCAACAAGGAGGCAGTCAAGGGTGACATTAGATTTAAGAGTATCTAACTCTTGTTCCACATCTATTCCCCCCATCACATTGTATATAGATTCATGTACACGTACATGGTCTGTAGCAATATCCCGGATATAATCGATCTCTTTATTCGTAAGGCCCAGGTCTTGCATGAGCACATCCCTTATCTTGTCTATCAACTCGGCGCCAATCTTGTCATGCTGTACGAAGGTGGTTCTATATCTTCCTTCTGGCGTCTCCTCTATGCCAAATGAAAGGACCTTGCCTATATTATGCAGCTGAGGAACATACTCGACCAGCAGCTTCTTCCTTGAACAGACATCAACGTTCTCGTCTAGATAATGGATGATTTGCTCGTTTACTGAGCTATCTTTTACAAAACGGCCTCTCTGCGCTGCCTGCTCAAGCTTTTGTTTAATTTTTGTATCTATATCTAGCACTGTGCCGGTATAATAATCATTATGCGAATATATGAATGTGCTAAGGTATTCTGCAAGCGTCGGCCTTCTGGTTAGTTCCTTAGGGATAGCTGTTATTATCTGGCTCTGATCTTGAGTTGATGTTCCGCTTTGTATGAACCTATCAATAAGTGAGGTCGTAATTATGTTTGCTTCCTGCCAAGCGTGATATTCGGAAGCTGCTCTGATTTTCCAATATAGGTGGTTATGTGCTTCCTGCACAACACCTATGTTTAAAAGAGATTTTAGGCTTGGCCCTTGTCCTTTAGTGATAGGCCTTGTCGCTTTCATTCTTGGCCCATGATAATCTGTATCATGGCTAAAATCCATTATTCCATACTGTCTTGCATATTCTGCGCTCTCTACTCCTCTGATACCCCATTCTATGAACAATGCCATGAGTGACCTCTTTGCAGCATACCTGACATCTGATTCATCTATCGCTCCTTCTTCCAGCATTTTTTCAACACTGTATCCTAAAGCCTCAAGAGCGCCAAAATTGCCTTCCAGCCAGCCTTGGCGCCTGCCTTCATCAGGATGGGCAAGAACAGGAATCACAGAACCGGAAGATCCTCCGCTGTCAAGAATAGCCTTGATCTGCTCTTTTGGGGAGAATGAAGGAATCTTAAACTGGCTTTTGATCATTTCCCTTTGGAGATAGATGTCTCTAACCTGTTCAGGGGTGAGATTGCCATACACGTCTTGACCATACCTTTGAGATAAAAGAAACCCAATTGTAAGCCTGCTTGGAGCATTGGGGTTCACAGCAAGAACATCATCTATGATCACTGGCTGCCGCTTAAGTGCCTCGTCAACGCCCGCAGGTATGATACCCTGACTTGCCTTAAGATATTGAAGGGTTCTTTTATTAAAATAATCATCCCTGTATAAGAATTCAAGGATTTCTTTGGCTCGGTTTCTCCTTTGCTTGGCTATCTTATCAAGACGCTCGGACAAATATGAAGGGACTTGTTGCATTCCAAGCCCAAGTATATGGAATGTCTGCCCTAGTTTTGTCGTCAACTCTGCACCATTCCCGAGGGTAAGGCCGCCACATTTTAAGAAACCTGGCTCAATCTCTACAATCTTGTGATAGTCGTGAAAATAAAAATCTCCTTTCCTCGCGGCATCCATGATATACTGGAGGTAGTATGGCCTAAAGAGAGGGCATGGAGCACTAGTCTTACCGTCTTTACTTACCTTAAGGGTTTCATGAAAAAACCGGTTTAGCTTAGCAATAGTCTCAGGAGCCCAAGCAAGTGTGCTATCATGGTCGGTAAAAGTAATTCGCTGGCTGCCTTGGGTAAGTCCAAGAAGAATGAGCTCAAGCTCAGTCAGCTCTCCATCTGAGTACCACGTATGGACATGGTCATTGCTCTTTTCAAGCATTGCTGTCATCTTGCAAACTCCGAAGGGTTCTTGACTTGCTTTAGTGCCGGATATGAGATCGTCCAAGGCCTCAATTTTTGTGCAAGATAATTGAAGAAGCCTAGACAGACAGGTACAGGTATTTCTGCTCCATATTGGGAAAATATACTTGCCGCTTCCTTGTCTGTTGAGGGTGTATATATCCTTCCAGGACCATAGCCTTCAGAAAGCCATCTTACTGCTTTACCTACGGTCGCAGAGTAACCTGATAACTGTGAATCCAATGATCTACTTACCGAGGTATAATCTGCAGGGCATATTTTTTGGCCAATATTTTCATTTCTCCATGCATAAAGAGTCGCCGTAAGGTCTGCCTTTCTAAGAGCCCTGTATAAGATCATCAGACTAAGTTCCTGGTGAACCCTTGACGGCTCTTGCTCGGCTATCCAGCCTTTGAATGAAGGATCCAAGGAAGATCGTGCTGAACAGAGCTTATGCAACCAGTCCGACAGCCTAGTCTTTCTGTTAGCGTTATGAAACTCATAAGAGGTCGTAAAAGCAGCAAGGTCTTCAAGCCAATGGGTCCATCTGGCCGATGGATCCCAATGATAGATCAAAGTTGCTATCTCGAATGGATCAGGATCAACACCATTAGAACTCATCACATTCATAACAGAAGCTAAGTCGTCTTTATCAGAATCTGTCTTTATCCCCATATTCTTTGGGCAATAGTCAGAGCCAACCACTATAGTGTGTTGGTTGAAAGTCAAACCGTCAAATATTTTCAACGAGCGCTCAAGAAGAACCAGGTCAAGTTCACTGATACTGATACCTCCATATATACCTGCATTGCGGACAGACCTTAGGGTATTTTCCTTCATGGTGCCCAATATATCCTCAGGAGCGGCTGGTCTTGCTGCCATGGCATTCCCAGCATCACCTTGCCAAAAGGCAAGATCATCAATACATTTTTCAGTAACCTGTTTTACAAAATTATCCGCCGATCTTTTTTTTGACGCTTCTAAAAAGAAAGCCCCAAGATCCATACCTCTGGCAAAATGGACTAGATACAGGACCAGCCCTTTATCCTGATATATAAAAGGAGTTTCTGCCTTCATCATAAGATAGTTGCCTGCGCTTGAATACCTTCTGGCGAAAGCATACTGCTGTTCTGCAGCTTGTTGATTAGGTAGCTTTTTGACGAAAAGACTCTTATTATCATGGTGCATGGCAAAGCCGCCTTCAGAGCACCTGTCAATATAGGCCTGGGTCACAGGCGTGACTGCACCGGTCATGATCATCTGCCAAGCATCATAAAGCCAGCGTTTTGCATGGTCTGCATTGTTATTTTCCAAGCCAAATAGTATATTAGCTATATCTCCAACTATACGACCTAGATTGTCATCAGGATTACTCATAGTGCTTAGAAAAAGGTTTTATTATGCATTTATAAATGTTCTCTTTGTGACTATCATCAAATAGTAACAATCACTTTATAGTTACACCTAGCAAAGCCTTGTCGGCAGCGATCTTGCGAAGTGTTTCTTCGGGCCCTTTATATCTAAGGCAGTGATAAGTTAAGACTACACTGCCATTTACAGGTATACCCATATAAGGGCCGTATAAGCTTATGCCACATGGCCAGGCAGCATTCCCTGACTCAGAGCGATGTCCGTAATTCAATCCGACTACAGGCTTATGGGGGCAGAGCAATGACTCAGCTAGAGTCCCTCTTTCGGTGGGAGTGCAATTCCAAGCCTGCTTAAGGAAATCTGCCTGGCGATCCCTTATGTTATAGATAAAGATTACTAGCTCCCCCCTGCTAGGATCGTAGTAGGCCACACGTTGGCAGTATCTCCCAAGAGGGACACCCCATATCGCTCGGGTATCACTTTTTGTCGGGACCGACAGATAATCGTCCGTCAATTGAGCCTGTGGCTGTCTTGAATGAATACTCTGGCTGCAATCCCATAGGAGGGGGGCATCCCTTGCTCTGGTTATGGGCACTATCCAGTTAGATTGTGGCGCGGCATCGAATTGTGCAACCGCCAAAAGTGCGACCGCATTCCTACCATCAATACTCAATGGCCTATTTCCAACGTTAGTGGCTTCGACTGTTACCCTATAACCTACATAATGCCCAGGTTCGTTGAAAAAGGAATTTAATCTATCATCGTCTCTAAGAGGATTAAGGCATAGATCTATTCTTTTGGTTACGCTCATACTAATTTTTTCCCTAAAGTAGTTAACCCATTGTATGGGTAATGTGGATTGCATCTTTACAGAGCTCACGGGCGATTGAGGCTTCAATTGGGAGGCAATGAAAAATCTGGAAAAATCCCATTGGCGGGGAGTCCAATAGCGATCAACAGTCCTTGGAGTCCCACTATAAAAACAGCAGAGAGCCTCCGGTCCCCAGCGCAAAACATCAAGACCTCCAAAATTACCTGGATTGAGATAACCTCCTGTGCCTTTATGCATCGCGTCTTCATTTACAAAGGACACTCCTTCTTCTTCAAGGCCTGCAGTGGTCGTGTCCAATATCCTTCCACCAAGAGAAGGTATAACCAGCACTTGCCCCCCTCCCGGAGGTCCTAATACCAAGTGTTTTAGCTGGGTATTTATCGCTCTTTCTACAACTTTTGCCAAGTCAAGGCTTTCTGCAAAGAATCTTCCCATAATTCCCCTATCAAAGCGGATTAAAACACTCTTTAAAAATATATGCCCATATCAGTTGTCAAAAAGGTGATTAACACAATGTTTATTAATTGAGGCAATATCTTTATGCTATGACCAACGCCAAGGACCTAAAACCTGGAAATTATATTAAGATAAACAATGAAATACTAAAAGTTACAAGAAAAGAGATAGCAAACTGCGGGACGCACTGCCATTCCAAGACCAAGCTTTATGTTCAGGGATTGTATTCTAAAGGAGAGAAGACGATGAACCTGAACCATCAGGACAGTGTAGACCAGATAGATATAACCAGAAAAGAGGGCCAGGTGATCTCTAAGATGCCAAACAAAGTCCAGCTGATGGACCAGATAAGCTTTGAGACTCTCGATGCAGACTGTGATGAAGAGCTTCTTTCTAAAGTGTTTGAAGGCGATACAGTGACATTTATCACATTCGAAGGGATGTCGAAGGTTATAGAGAAGAGGGGAGTTTAGGATTGTCGGGGTCGTTATATTTCTACATACCTAAAAGCTGTACAAGTGAGGCTAATCGTTACTCATACAACGTCAGGTTTAAATAAATGAGGCTAGACTTACCTTGAATGGATTTTCAAGAGATTGCAGAGAGAAACGGTTTTAGCAGAGAAAGGCTAAAAGAGATATATTGGCAAGTGGTCCAGGAAGGGATGCCTGATGCAAACCATCCTGACATGATAGATGTAAAGGTGAAAGAAGTTCTTCTTGATTCGCCTGCCAAAGAAGAGTTGTTTATCAGATGCAATAACCAGTTTGAGGCTGCACTCAAGCATACACTCGTCTGTGTCGCTATAGCAAAAGACCCGGAAGCGTATGAAAGGATGTTTAGAGAATCGCCATATAAAGTACTAGGGGAAGAAGGTGCTTATACCCCTCATGTCAGCGCTGTAACAAGATGGCCTGGCTTTGAATTTAGAAACAGGGTATTAAAAGAAGCAGGAGCAACACTTCAGCCTTCATTTGGAGATGCTAAAAAATCTTTTGACGGCATCGTCGTAACTGCTGAGAACGCTCATTTAGTTTCAGAAGATATGATAGGTGGCGCGCTTGATTTCTGGGGATGCATAATAACAAACGGCGGCTCTGTGCTTACATATGATGTCGGAGGCCTTTATGCCGGGCCGCTAATGGCCGGCAAATTGAATGCAGGATATAGGTTTGCTGACCATGAATTTGCTGAACATATGCAAATATTTCTTATCGAATCACGCAAGCTGGGTGAGATCCTTAAAGCGTTAAAAAAAGGGATAGGGGCTATAGCAAAAAGGAACAAAGGCGTCCTTGTGCATCTTGAAGATATAAAAGGCATCGATCTTATGGAGACTGCGCTTCCAATAATGAAGGGTGAGAAAAATATCTATGTCTTTTCAGACGACCAGCTGTATACCGGGCTTATGGCTACAGCTCCGCTTGGCTTATTTTTAAGGAAGTACTTCAGTCAGGGCAAGATAGGAATAATCAACGGGCTTGGAGCTGCCGGTGAGGGAGTAAGAAAAGCACTGATGCATGTCGGCTTGGACGTGCCTGTGATATGCACTGACAGCAGAGGAGTGATACACAAGGGCAGGCCTGACTCTGCATCTCTTCCTAAATTCAAGCAAGAGGCTGCAATAGATCTTCGAGCGTATGGGATAGATTCTGCCAGAGAAGTATATTTAGGAGAAGTCCTTGGCAAGATCCCTGCTGATAAGATAGCTTTTTTTTATGAGACAAGCGGGAGGGGGAAGTATTTCAGGGATAATCCTCAACTGTTAAAGCCTCTTTCTGACAGGTCAAGCCCTATATTTTTTGCATTGCTTTCAAATCCTGCTGTTGAATCATCTGATGCGATGAGGCAGGTGCTTTCATTTTTTGACCTTGACAAGGTTAGCTTGGTATCAGGTTCGCCTCCAGAGCTGATATATAATGCTATATCAGATAAGAAAGGCCTTTGTGATTATCCTCACTTTAAGAAATTATCCCATCCTGCACAGGCAAACAATATAATATTTTTTCCTGCTGCTGCTTGCACCATAGGCAGGCTTGTCATAGACGGCAAGATTGACTGCACAGACAGAGATGAGATAAGGCGGGCGCATAATGCTGCATACGATGGAATAGCCAGGATGACAGCCGGTGAAGGATTACTTGCACCAGTAGACCAGTTGCTTGTACCCGGCGGATACTTTGATTCCATAAGGCGAAGCATACTAAAAGAATTCAATCATATGGAGAAGGTTTCAGTCGAGCAATTTTAGTTTTCTTGCCATTCCTTTTATCTTAAAGACCTTTGTACCGCAATCAGGGCATATGCCTCTTACTGCAAGCCTTTTGTTTTTCATGAGGTAATCTTTTGGGTTTTTTACACTTATCTTTGCCTTGCACTTGACGCAGTAAGCCTGGACGGTCTTTACTGAAAGAGCGGGCTTTTGCTTTACCTTGCAATAGCAGTCGTTTCCGCAGAACTCACAATACCTCTCATGCTCCCTAAGTATTCTGCCACAGCATTTGCATCTTTCTTGCATGGTTGATTTTTAGAAGGGGCAGATATAAAAAATTATCGGAAGGATCTCCCAGCTTTCTTCTTTTCACCTCTATATATCAGGTATGAGTATACTACAAGATAAAGGATCAGAGGAATCAAAGAGATCAAGAGGAAAAGGAAAGCATAGCTTGGAAAAAAGAGGGTCGTCATTATCAGAAGCCCATAAAGCCTAAACAATACAGATGCCTTCTTGTGGGTCATATCCCATGATTTGTCGCTTACAAGGGTCCAGGGAGTCCTTATTCCGATAAAGAAATTTCTTTTGGTATACTTCATCAAATAGCCTATATAGTAAAAAATGACTGCCAGTGAGGGCATCATCACATAGATAATATTGATTTGAATGCCAAAGCTTGATAGGATTGAAGCTAGGTATAAGACAGCAAAGAATGCAAGCATGATAGCCTTAAGCCAGTAGAACTTCCCTTCTATCTTTTCAATATTATTTCTGTAAGGCATTATGGCTGGAAGGACCAAAAACAGGATGTATAGGATAGAAGCAATGATGGGCAGCAAGAACAAGCCTAAAAACTTGCCAGAATAACCATCGATCTCTCCTTTTGCATTCCAGTGGGTAGGTATCTTCTCAGGGACATATCGATAGAGCACTGTAGAAGAGATGAACATCAGAAGCAAAAATGCCATCAAGGGCATCTCCTTTTTTAACTGCATAAACCTCTTTTGAGTAGGGCGATATAAAAAGTTATCTAAACAAAGAGAAGATGCCTATGGAGATGAAAAGTATGCCTGAGACAGTGGAGATGATCCTCGGGTTGAGCCTTGAGAATATGTATCTGCCAAGGGAGATGGCTATTATCGATAACGCCGTCAATGCAGCAATGACTCCAAAAAAAACCCAGACTGGCGAATAGCTTGCTGCAAAAAGGCCGGATGCCACCTGGGTCTTGTCGCCAAGTTCGGAAACAAATATTATAGTGAACGCTGAGAGGAATGGAGTTTTAAGCTCAAGCTTTTCCTCATCTTTTTCGGCGTTTATCAGGGCAAAGACTCCAAAGGCGATGAAGAGGATGCCTGATAAGATCCTGATGTAGACCCCGGGGACGATGCCTGAGATAAGGTTTCCAAGGATGACTGCAAGGCCGTCTGCCAGGATGAATGCAAGCAGGATACCCAGAAAGAGGCTGAGATACTTTTTGGTCTTGCCTGAGAGGCAGAAGATAGCAAACTGGGTCTTGTCGCCAAGCTCAGCTATGCCTATTGCTATGAATGGGATTATGAAATCTTTGAGCATAAGGAGGTTAAAACAAAGGGGTTAATAAGATTAACTGAGCTTCAAACACTCCAACAAAAGCCTTCCCTTCCCATTTTTCGCAAAGTATATTAAATGAGCAATTAAAATCACTATCCTTATGGTCGAGATAAAGGTTATCAGCGTCAAGGGCAAGTGCGAATACGGGCACAGAAAAGGGCATGTATATGAATATCCCTACACTGGCTTATGCCCTTATGCCTTGCATAGCTTATGGCCGTTTATAACTGCAAAGCAATTCGGCGGCAAGATTCCCTGGGAAAAGAAGGGAAAAATAAAAGTAAGCTGCCCAAACCCGGACGACCTTGTGGTGTTTGAGATCAGCTGTTCCTGACCTTTCTTATGATGAGCGACAGGGCTATGAGCAACACTAATGCCGCTGCGAGCGCACCATAAATCCAGCCATAGGTTGTTTTCTTCAGAGGTATAATCGCCTGAGGCGGCACTTCCTCTTTTGCCTCAACTTGAGGTGGTGTTGTCTGAGCCTGTCCTTGCTGTGTTGTTGCCGGCTGTGCCTTCTCTGCGGGCTTTGTTGCTGGTGCAGATGGTACTGAAGCTATAGCCTCGCGTATTTTCTTTACGCTGAATGTAGCCTTTGTTCCTGAGCTTGAGTCAAATTTGATATAGAGGTCGTCATAGTTGTCGCCATCAAGGTTGACTTTTGCTTCCTGGCCAACCTGCATCAGTATCTCTACAGGAGTTGATTGGATCCTTATCTTTGCCTGTGTGGAAGATATAGATAGCGCAGTTATATAATGGGTCTGGCTTCCAAAGACGAACTTTGCTTGATCGTTCTTCTTAAGCCCTACTGATGACAAGGTGTTTCCTAGAGACACTGAATATACTTGAGCACTGCTGCTGCCTCCGCCTCCACCTGAAGAGGTCGTGGAGGTACTGCTTGCAGCAGCTGTTCCAGATGCGGACGGGCCTACGCCTGAGAAGTGAGGCAGCCTTATCCAGATGACATCGAGAGTGGTGTTGACAAAGCAGTTTGCACTCTTGTCAGTCCTGCTGCAGTTGATTCCTGAGAACCATGTTTCGTTGTATCCTGCGTAATCTGTTAGATTTGTAGTTATACCTGAGGTCCCGTTAGCTGTTGTATTCCATATAACATTCCAGTCATTGTCATACAAGTAAGGCATCGAAACGTTTATGTCTTTTGAGTCATCAAGGTTTGTATAGGGAAATGCCACTATAAGGCTGTCATATATCTCTGGCCCGAGGCTTCCAAACCTTCTTGCCTGCTGCATTGCA
>DASRUK010000117.1:0-4549 GCA_035655475.1 Candidatus Nanoarchaeia archaeon | reverse complement strand
GGATAAAGCCGCTTTATTTCTGCACTGAGGAAGAGGTAAAATTGTTCTCTAAATTGAACAAGTTTCCTGTGAAGTATGAGAAGTGCCCATGCAGGGCGGATGCTTACAGAAAAGATGTATGCGACATGCTGAATGTTTTTGAAAAAGAACATAAGTCAACAAAGACTGCGATAATCCAGTCTTTCCTAAAGCTATCTCCTGAGCTAAAAAAGATAAATTATGGAAAGGCAAAGGCTTGTGAAAAGTGCGGTGAGCCCTCTTCCGGCCATATCTGCGGCACATGCAAACTTATAGAGAAGATCAGATCAACCTGAGAATGTCTTCCACGATTTTTGTGTCGTTTAGGACGAACAGATGGACGCCTGGAGCATTGAATGCTTTTAGCTTCTTGATCAGGCCTGCTGTGTAATTTAGGCCAAAATCGTAAGCCTCTTTTTCGCATTTACCACCTAGGCCTTGTTTTAACTCATCACCAACTTTCAGACCGAAGAATCTCTCTATCGAGTCTGCCTGTGACATCGAGGTTATGGGCCTGATGCCTGGGATAACAGGGAGAGTGATCCCATGTTTTTTTAAGTTTTTAACATATACCTCATATTCCTTGAAAGAAAAGATCATCTGAGTGATTATAACTTCTGCGCCTGCTTCAATCTTTGCCTTCAAATGCTCTATCTCTTTTTCTACAGGGTCTTCAGGATGGCCTGCTACAATGATACAGAAATCTGTCTTGATGCCTGGCCTTGAGTCTTCTGTGTCCACATTTTTTCTTGGCAGGTATTTGCCGTGATTCAATCTTTTCAACTGATTGACTAGCAAGTAAGCGTATTCATAATCTCCGTCCCATACTTCGTCTTTTGCCCCTGCAGGAGGATCTCCTCTTAGGGCAAGAATGTTGTTGATGTCGAAATAATACATGTCAATCAGGTCGTTTTCAATCTCTGCACTTGTCCTTTCCCTGCAAACAAAATGAGAAATGGGAATAATTCCATGCTCTTTTGCAAAGACTGAGATAGGAAGAGTGCCGCCTCTTAAAGAGCCGCCTGCACCTTTTGTGACGCTTACAAAGTCAACTTTTCCCTTAAGGTTTTCTATCTTATTTAGGATCTCATCTTTTCCTTCACCGTTTCTTGGCGGGACAAGCTCTACAGAAACAGTGAATTTCTTTTCCTTTAAGAGATCGGTTATTTTTTTCATGGTATAATTAGTGTTTGATCAACTCATTGATCTTTTTTACTGCGCTTAGAGCGTCTCTTCCGTATGCTGCTTTTATCTGCTCTGCATAATCATCAGTGACCACTGCGCCGCCTATAATGACGGGTATGTTGATGCCGTGGGCTCTTAACTCCTTTATAACATTTTCCATCTCCATAACTGTGGTTGTCATCAATGCTGATAACGCCAGGAGATCGGGTTTTTGCTTTTTTACTTCCTCTATTATCTTCTTTGTCTTTACGTTTGCTCCCAGGTCAACAATCTTGTAATTATGGCTTTCTAATAGGGCGATCACTATGTTTTTTCCTATGTCATGTATGTCGTTTTCGACTGTTGCAAATATTATCGTCCCTTTTTCTTTTCCACCTTCCTTTGCCAGCTCTTTCTTCAACCTCTGGAATGCAAGCTTCATGGCGTCAGCTGAAAGCAGGACGTTTGGAAGAAAGTATTCTTTCTTGTTGAATTTTTCACCGACAATGTTTAAGGCGCTTATCAGGATATCGTTAATCTGCAAGGCAGTCAGTGTCTTTAGGGCATTGTTGATGATATCTGTGATGTTTTCTCTATCTCCGTATAAGATAGCGTTTTTTAACTGGTCTTTTGGTGATAGGTTGGGGTAGTCTGCCCTCTCTGCTTTCTTTATCTTTATTGTGAGGTCAGTGTTGTCCTGCAAAATGTTGTCGATGGGGTTTAGAATAGCCAAATCAAGGCCTGCTTTCTTTGCCTTGGTCAAGAACTTAGAGTTTATCTCGCTCCTGTTTGGAAGACCATGGGATATGTTGCTTACGCCCAGGATTGTCTTATAACCCAGGGCTTTAATTTCTTTTAATGTATCTAAGATAATGCTTTCGTTTTCAGGATTTGTCGCTATGGTCAAGACAAGCGAGTCAATGATGATATCTTCTTTTGCTATCCCTATTGATTGCGCTTTTTGTATTATTCTCTTGGCAATATCTATGCGTTTTTCTTTTGTCCTTGGAATCCCTTCGTCGTCAAGGCATAGTGCGATGATTCCTGCGCCATATTTTTTTGCCAACGGAAGGATTTCTTTTAGGCTTTTTTCTGAGCCGTTGACTGAGTTGATCAAGGGTTTTCCATCGCATTTCTTCAGGGCTTCTTCCAATGCTTGCGGGTTTGAAGTGTCAATTACTAATGGGACGTTTGCAACGTTTTGTGCTGCTGCGACTGCTAATGGGAGTGTAACTTTCTCATCTATACCTGCGACGCCCACGTTTATATCAAGAAGGGATGCTCCTTCTTCAAGCTGCTGAATGGCCTGGTTTTTAATGTAAGAAGTCTTATTTTGCTTTAGTTCGCTTGAAAATTGCGGCCTGTTTGTAGGATTTATCCTTTCTCCAACTATCAAAGTTGGCTTAATAGTAAGGATCTTTGTTCTTGAGGATAGCCTGGTCTCTTTTTGGCTGCTTCTTTCTATCGGCTTTTGGTTTTTCAGCTTTTTTGCTGCTGCTTTAATATAATCTGGGTTTGTGCCGCAGCAGCCTCCGATAATATTTGCTCCAAGCTCCTGATATTTTTTTGCAAAATCTGCAAATCTTTCTATAGGGTAATCCCAGACTGTTTTATTGCTGACAATCCTTGGCATACCTGCGTTTGGCTGAAGGCATATTGGCTTACTAGTGTTTTTTGCTATAATCTTTGCTGTTTCATACATCCCTTCGGGACCGTCTGAACAGTTTACACCGATTATGTCAACGCCCAGGGCTTCTGCGACAGTTACATAAGTTTCTGTGTCTGTTCCTGTTGAAGTGCGGCCATTTTGTATTGTCATAGAGCTGATGATCATTCCTGAGAATACCTCTTTTGCCGCAATTATTGCTGCCTTGAGTTCTTTGATATCTGATATGGTTTCTATGATAATCGCATCTGCTTCTTTGAGAGAGGCTGCTTGCTCTTTAAATGCAGCGTATGCTTCATCAAAAGTCAACTTTCCCATAGGCTCAATCAATTCTCCGAGAGGCCCTATGTCTCCAACTATTATGCAATTTGGGCAGGCTTGTCTTGCATTGCTTACTGCTGCTTTGTTGATCAGGCTGACTTTATCCTGCAAGTGGTAGCTTTTTAGCTTGATACTATTTGCACCAAAGGTGTTTGTCAATAATAGGTTTGAGCCTGCATCTGCATACTCCTTGTGGATCTTCTTTACCAATCCTGGATGCGTCAGGTTCAATTCATCAGGGCAGCCTTTGGTAAAACCATTTTTTTGGAGCATGGTACCCATGGCTCCGTCTAAGATAAGGATTTTTTCTTTCAGTGTTTGTAAAAATATTTGTTTGTTCATTGCATTATTTGTAATATCGGATAGCTCTTATACTGACTATAAACCATGCATGGCTATTCTTTAAAAACATTGTTGATATTAATATTCTTTTAGGAATAAGAACTAGAAAGACTTATTCTTGACCATGCTGATAAAGTATTCATGGATGAGGGTATCGTTTGTCAGCTCTGGGTGAAAGGTGCCTGCCAGAAGGTTCTTTTGCTGGACTAAGACTGGGTGCTTATTGTACTCTGCAAGGACTTTGCAGCCTTTATGAGCTTTGATGATGGGGGCTCTGATAAAGATCCCTTTAAAGGGCTTGTCCTGAATGGTCAGGTCTGCTTCAAAGCTGTCGACCTGCCTTCCATAATCATTCCTTTTGACAGTGATGTCCATCAGACCAAGCCTGGCTTGAGTGCTTCCGACGATATGTTTAGCAAGAAGGATAGCTCCTGCACAGGTACCATATATCGGCATGCCTTGCTCGTATTTTCGCTTGATCTCGATATCAAGCCAAAACCTTTCCATGAGCTTTCCAATAGTGGTGGATTCTCCACCAGGGATTACCAATCCATCAACATGTTTTAGGTCTTCTGGAAGCCTTACTTCTATAGGAGTGACTCCGCATCTCTTTAGAATCTGGATATGCTCGCTAACAGAGCCCTGAAGGGCAAGAACTCCAATCCTCACTTACCATCCCCTTTCCTGCATCCTGACTTCAAGCTTTGCAATCTCAAGGCCTTTCATAGCCTCGCCGATGCCTTCTGATGCCTTTGCAATTATCTTTGCATCGTTAAAGTGGCATGTGGCTTCAACTATCGCTTTTGCCCTGCTTTTTGGATCTGTGCTCTTGAAGATACCTGAGCCGACGAAAACTCCATCTACTCCAAGCTGCATGCATAATGCTGCATCAGCAGGGGTTGCTATTCCTCCTGCTGCAAAGTTTACAACAGGAAGCCTGCCTAATTTCCTCACTTCCTCTAAAAGTTTTAATGGAACCCTATATTCAGCTGCAAGCTTTGAAAGGTTTGCTTTTTTTAATGCTGCGACCTCTTCGGC
>DASRUK010000116.1:0-6154 GCA_035655475.1 Candidatus Nanoarchaeia archaeon | reverse complement strand
ATGCAGGGTGTGCGGCTTATGCTGAGGCTGTTGTTTTGAGTCCAAACGTCCCTCCTGATATGTGCATACCTGGACAGAAAGCTGTTGCTCTGCAAGTCGCTAAGATAGTGGGTAAAGAAGTTTCTGCAGCCAAAGCTAAGCCAATCCCCCGGCTTAAATGCACCGGTGGCTCATCGGATAAATTTTCATATGATGGGATAAAGAGCTGCAAGGCAGCCTCTCTTGTTTCAAAAGGGCCTAAATCATGCGTCTATGGATGCATCGGTCTTGGAGACTGCAAGGAAGCGTGCCTGTTTGGTGCTGTCAAGATGGAGAATGGCATCCCTCAATTCAATCCAGAGAAATGCATCGCCTGCAGGGCATGCGCTGAGGCTTGCCCCAAAGGACTTATCGATATGGTGCCAGGGGACAAGCAGATCCATGTCTTATGCAATTCCAAGGATATCGCCAAAGATGCCCTTAAAGCCTGCAAAGATGGCTGCATCAAGTGCAAACTGTGCGAAAAGAACTGCCCTGTGCAGGCGATAACTGTGACTTCTGGAATTGCGCAGATAGATTATGCAAAATGCACAATGTGCGGAAAATGCATCACAGTCTGCCCCAAGAAGATAATTGTCGATGAAAGGAAATAGAGGCATCTTTATCATGCAAAGGTGTCTAGACAGAGGATTAATGAAGAGGCAGTCATATGGTGAAATCTTTTATTGTAATCAATATCTTTAAATGTGATTAACCAATCGCTAGCTTAAAAGAGGTTCTTTGATAGGTTTGAATGACAGATGAAAGAATAATTGGAAAGGGTAGATCGGGCATTGTCTATTTATTAAATCCTGATACTGTAAGAGAAAGGCTTGAATCATCGGGACTAATAACAGTAGACCCTGTGTGGCAAGAAAAAGGGGACTTTTCAGGGACTGTTGAGAAGAGGTTTGAAGCTCACGGGTTTTTGAAGGGAGCCCAAACATTAGCTTTTGGAGCTCCGGTGTATGACAATGACAAAGATACCGTTCTGGCGGCGTATCATCGAAGATTTGTACTGGATGATCTTTGCGAGTACTGGTTTGAAGGAAAACTCAGGGTTGCGAAGCCAAGATATGTGCAGTATGATCAACTCAGCAAGTCTTTTGCTCTCGCTGCAGAATTTATCAAAGGTAGAGCGCCAAAGATATTATCTCCTTTTAACCACGACACCAGCGAACTAACCGATCTGGTAGAGACTACCCAAATATTTCAGGCACACCTTATAGAAGCAGGGTTTGTTGGAACCTTATGGCAAGCAGGGTATGGCAATCCGGTAGGACTCAATAATTATCTTCTTGACACGCAAAGCCCTAGTCAAAATGGCAATAAATGGGTCATGATCGATTGCGAGAGCGGCGCTTCTCCTTATGTACCTATCAGATGGAAAGCATTCCGGCACTATGTAAAAGAGTCATTACGGTTGAAGAGGCTCTTATTTGATGATGTGGACATTGTCCAGTTAAAACTATATGTGTCAAAACAAGAAGGCGGATTGCAAGAAAAGCTTGGATCAGAACGTCATGAAATCTTGTTATCGAACATAGTGAAACTTGAAGAGCATCAGAGCCATTGGCTGTCAAGAACAAGGATTGAAAGAGGGATAGCTTACAAGCAGGCAAAAGGAGAAATCAGCGCCAGGCAAGCAGATTGGTATTTAAATCATCCATTATTATGGTATGGTGGGCAAACAACAAAACTAGCCATGAAGGGATCATTAAGGTTATATGATAAATTAGTTGGCGAAATGCCCTGCAAGCTTGCAAATGAAGTTCTTGTGACATTGGGAGAGCCAATAACATTTGTCCTATCTGAGAAACATAGAGCTGAAATTGGAAGATATCATGCATCAAAGCTAATAACCACCTGGCAAGAAAAAGGAAGATTGAGCGCACAGCAAGCTTATGATTTAAGGGAACAATTAGGTGCCCATCAACTATCTGAGTATATGGGTGATTTTGCAGGACATGCCTGGTTTGCATTTTTAGGGATTATTCCCAAAGCGGGCAATCTGGCATATCCTATCCAAATGACTGCATCTGCTGCTATGAAGAACCAACAGCTGCCTATGTTCTTAGTAGTCGGCCTAACCTCAAAAATGGGAGAGAAGATACCTATCATCGGAGGCAGCGATACCTTGACAGAACATTATTTCAATCGCATAGGATATAGAGTGGGCAGATACTTTGGGAAGATGGGCTAATCATCTCATCACTTCTTTTGTTACATGAGCTGGAGAAAGGTATGGCTTGTCTGGAAGCCTCCTAATCGTGTCCATCGCTGTCTCGTTTGCCATATTTTTCTGCGCTGTATCTATAATATCTTTTTTTGAAGCAGGATATTTTATGCCCTTAAGATAACTCTGTACTTCAATGGGATCCCTTGCCATGCTTCTCACCTCTCTCTGACTTTTTTCCTTTTTCGACAAGATGCTTTACCCTGTCTCCTCCGACAAGACCGCCTTTATGGCCTATCTTTTTATAGAATTCTTTACTCTTCTCAATAATGTTCATAAGCATCACCAGAAAAATATAGCATGTTTTTTTGCCTAATATAGTTTCTCTAGTCCTTTGAACGCTTTTTCTCGAGGCTTGCTATCTTTTTCTTGACCTCTGCTATCTCGTCAAATAACTTTTTCATCTGCCTGCTTGCGGAAAGTAAATACACAAATGCAATTACTCCAAACAAGCCGATTACAAACACTTCTGCATGAGGAAATTTGCCTAAGGCTGCATCAAGGGTATAGTCGCGTTTAGGTCCATCTTATCCTCCTGCGAGTATAATCAGAATCAATGCTACCTGGCCGTTGAAGCCTGAGAAAAGCGGAATCAACAGGTTATCGTCAAGCTTGCTTACCAAGGTCTCAACTATCGTCGCAGTAAACGCCATGACTATTATTATAGGCCATATAGGAGTGCCTGATGGGATTATCGAAGTGAGCCACCAGGGTGAACTACCTACCAGCGTCCTTATCAGCAGGAAGCCGATGAGAAGGTCGACGATAAGCTCTGCAAGTATTCCTTCAAGCGTCCTATTCTTCATTACCCCAACCCTGCCAAATCTTTTTCCGATCAGGGCAGCTGCCATATCTCCAAAAGTGGTCATAAGGATAGCTGCTGCTGCAATCCTTAGGTCAAAAAGCGCTAAGCATAGGATTGAGCCTATGAGAAAATATACTTCTCCTCCGAGCCTGTTTTTCTCTTTTTTTCTCTTGTATTTCCAGAGCAGAGAGAGTACTGGTATCTTCAGTCCGGTTTCTACTCTTAGGTATTCAAACTCTATCAGGATTATAAGGAAAAAGCCCAGTATGAGCAGTGCTATCTTATCGCTAAAAGTGGAGGCAAAGATGATGTAGGTCACAAGGAAAAAAATCGATAAGAGATGGATTGCTTTGCGCCCAAGCTCTTTTTTGAAGTTCCAATCCATAGAGTGCTTATTGGCTGAGGAGTATTTAAAATTATTGGGTGGTCCTGACCTGGGCAGGCGCAAGCGTTAAATTTATAAACCAGCTTGTGTTTGTAATGTAATGCGGCTACATATTATCGCTGTTTCTGGAAGTCTATCAGAGGTGAGTATCCATGGTTAAATTTATTGTTGTTGCAGGCGGAGTTATAAGCGGTGTGGGAAAGGGAGTTACAACTTCTTCTATTGGAAAGATATTGCAGGAATATGGGTTTAAAGTTACTGCTGTAAAAATCGATCCGTATATCAATTTTGATGCTGGAACGCTTCGGCCTACAGAGCATGGTGAAGTATGGGTCACTGATGATGGCGGAGAGATAGACCAGGATCTTGGCAACTATGAAAGATTCCTTGGTGCTGATATTCCTAAAAAGAATAATATAACGACTGGCCAGGTATATGGCAAGGTTATTGAGAATGAAAGAGCTGGAAAGTATCTGGGAGAAACAGTCCAGTTCATCCCTCACATCCCTGACGAGATAAAGAAAAGGATAAAAGATGCTGCTGAGGGATTTGATTTCTGCCTTGTGGAAATTGGCGGGACGATAGGCGACTATGAGAACATTCCATTTCTTTTTGCGATGAAGAGCCTTGAGAGGGAGCTTGGAAAAGAGAATGTTGTCTATGTCCTGATAACCTATCTTCCTGTGCCTTCCCATATCGAAGAGATGAAGACAAAACCTACACAGCAGGCAATTAGGCTACTCACAGAGCATGGCATAATGCCTGACTTTATAATTTGCAGGGCAAAAAAGCCACTGGATGCAATAAGAAAGAAAAAGATTGAGCTGTATGCGAACATCAGGTCAGATCATGTCATCTCTGAGCCGGATATCGACACAATATACAGGATCCCACTTGACCTTGAAAAAGAAGGGTTTGGGACAAAACTTCTGGATTATGTAGGGCTAAAGCCAAAAGCAAAGCCTGACTGGAGAGAATGGAAGAAGCTAGTCGATAATATCGCTGATAATGGCAAGCCTGTAAGGGTTGCAATGGTCGGAAAGTATGTGGATATAGGAGATTTTACATTGACTGATTCATATATATCAATAAATCAGGCACTGCTTCATGCAGCAGCAAACCTTAATGCAAAGATCGAGATTGAATGGATTGACTCAAAATCTTTTGAAAAGGATGAGAGCAAGCTGTCTGTTCTTAAGAAATATAATGGTATAATAGTTCCGGGCGGGTTTGGAGCGACAGGTGTTGAAGGAAAAATAGCAGCGATAAAGTATGCTAGGGAAAACAACATCCCATTTTTAGGATTATGCTATGGAATGCAGCTTGCTGTTGTTGAGTATGCAAGAAATGTCTGTGGCCTAAAAGGAGCAAATACCACTGAAGTTGATAAAGGCACTAAATATCCTGTCATCGATATCCTTCCTTCACAGGAAAAGATCCTTGCTGAGGGAAAGTATGGCGGGACCATGAGGCTTGGCGCATATACTGCAATCCTGAAGGAAGGAAGCAAAGTGCTTGCTTTGTATAAGGAAAGGATAGAAGATGATAAAAAAAGGATCGCAAGGCTTAAGGATGGTGAAACTTTCAGGCTTGGAAAATTAGAAGAAGGAAAGAAAGCCATCCTTGAGAGGCACAGGCATAGGTTTGAGATGAATCCAAAATTCATCGAAGAGACTGAAAAGAAAGGGCTTGTCTATTCAGGTTATCATATAAGGGTTGATGGCGAAAAGCTGATGGAATTTGTAGAGCTGCCGAAGCATAAGTTCTTTATCGGAACACAGGCTCATCCTGAGTTTAAGAGCTCACTTACAAAACCAGCGCCATTATTCTATGGATTTGTGAAAGCTGCAATGGGATAGAAACATTTAAATTCGATTATCTAATTTTCTCTGTCTATGGTAAATGTAGTGATAATCGGGCTTGGGGCCGGCGGGTTTGGTGCAGCGCTTGCTGCCAAAAAAAATAGAGCAGAAGTAAGCATAATCGATAACAAGTCTTTTGACCTGCTGCATCAGTGCGGGCTTCCTTTTGCCTTGGAGGGAAAACTGGCATTTTCTGGCCTTGAGCATCCGATACATGCTGAGAAGATGGGCATAAAGATAGTAAGAGGCAAGGTAGAGAAGATAGACGCTGGCGCTAAACATGTGTTTATAGGCAAAGATGCTGTCAAGTATGACAAATTGATAATTGCGACCGGATCAAAACCATTTGTTGCTCCAATCAAGACGTCAAACAAGATATATACTGTTCATAACGATAGAGATACCCAAGAGCTTGAGAAAAATATCGTTGAAGATGGTAAGGCAATTGTTGTCGGTGCAGGTGCTATAGGCCTTGAGACTGCTGTTGCTTTAAAGAAGAAAGGGATGGATGTAAAAGTGGTCGATATGCTTGCTTCTACTTTTCCAAAGGCAATAGACAAGGATATGTCTGAGATAATCGAAGCAAAGCTGATGGAGAAGGGCATTAAGTTAGAGCTTGGAAAAAGGATAGATTCTATCGAAGAAAAGGCGATAGTGGTTATGGCGACTGGTGTTAAGCCGAATGTTGATTTTCTTGAAGGCAGCATGGTTGAGATAAATGTAAGCGGGATTGTGGTAGATGATAAGATGCAAACCACTGTCAAAGACATCTATGCTGCAGGGGACTGTTGTGGTGTCAAGAGTTTGATAAATGGCCAGAGATGGAATTCTATTCTTGCAAACAATGC
>DASRUK010000115.1:0-13113 GCA_035655475.1 Candidatus Nanoarchaeia archaeon | reverse complement strand
TCTGATTCAAGGGTAAATTTGCCATCTTGGAACTTGAATTTACGCATGATATATATTAATATATACTATAACTAAATAAAGATTTCGGTGATGGAACATATAGTCCTAAGAAGTTAGTTTATATATGACTGAATACTTACTGTTGTGATTATAAACCCTAGCAAAGATCTCTTGCGAGACCCTTGCTAGGGAAAAAGAGGTGATTATGAGCCTTTTTCCGCTAAAAGTCCTTGCAAAGGCTGTTTTTAAAACCGCATAAGCTTTATTCAAGCTTACCGACAGTCTTTGCAGGGAAAAGAGGTGTTTGGACAGTGATTTTGGTAACACCTGGCCTTTATCTGGCTTTTTTGGCCAAATTAGCCACCCTCAACTATGTTACCATCAAATAGTAGAGCTAATATATAAAGCTTTCTAATTTGTAACTATGCTGAAGTAGTATAAAGCCTCTAAACAATTAATCTCAATCTTTAAATAGGAATCAGTGTATCTTTCAGTAATGCCTATCCGTTCAAAAGAAAAATTCAAGACAATGCACAATGTCTTCGATGAATTTACCAATTGGACGCTCTTCAAGCTTATTTCAGAAGGCTATTTTGAAGGCCTAGAAAGCCCTATTTCGATAGGAAAGGAAGCAAACATTTTTTCAGCAAGAAGAAAGGATAGGTCAAGGGTTATTGTCAAGATTTATCGGTTGGAAGCCTGCGATTTTAACCGGATGTATGATTACATAAAGGAAGATCCACGATATTCAAATCTTAAGGGGAAAAAGCGTAAGATAATTTTTTCCTGGGTCCAAAGGGAATACCGAAATCTCCTGAAAGCAAGAGAGGGAGGTGTTAATGTACCTACCCCGATAACCTTCAAGAACAACATAATTGTTATGGAGTTTATAGGCAAGGCAGACAACGTATCATCAAGGTTAAGCGTAGAAGCGCCAAAAAACCCGAAAAAATTCTTTGATAAGGTAGTGGATAATATAAGAAAACTATACAAGGCCGGCTTGGTACATGCCGATTTATCTCCATTCAATATCCTAAATCATGATGAAGAGCCCATGCTGATTGACTTTTCTCAGGCAACCATCTTGGATAACTCAAGGGCTATGGAGTTTCTGCAAAGGGATGTTAGGATTGTTGCCACTTACTTTACCAAGCTTGGCCTAAAAATAGATTTAGGCAAAGTTTTAAAAACGATAAAGAATCCCTAAAAAATATCACCTCCAGGTGTCACATGACAGAATACCTATACGAACTTAGGATTCCTAAAGACCGCATTGCGGTTTTGATAGGAAAAGAAGGAAAGATAAAAAGCGAGATAGAAGCTGAAACACAGACCACTATAAAGGTCGACAGCAAGGAAGGAGATATTTTTATCACAGGCGAAGAAGCCCTGGGGCTATATTCTAGCAGGGAAGTGATAAGAGCCATCGGTCGAGGCTTTAATCCAGAGGTTGCAAAGCTGCTTTTGAAGGGAGATTATGCTTTTGAGCTTATCGACCTAAGGGATTATGTTGGAAAGTCAAAAGACCACCTTCTAAGGATAAAAGGAAGGATAATAGGCGCAGAAGGAAAGACAAGAAGGCTGATCGAAGAGTTGACAGGAGCCCATATATGTGTTTATGGGAAAACCGCAGGAGTGATAGGAGAGCCTACTGCTGCAAGTAATGCAAGGGAAGCAATAGAAAAGCTGTTAAGAGGCAGCCCCCATTCCACTGTTTACAAATTCTTGGAAAAGAAACGCACAATGATGAAGAGAGAAAGAATGTTACGCGCGGATTTGGAATAAATCTACATTTTATTCTAAACAGTTGCAAAGCCGTTGCCAGGATCCTGTCGGGATGATTCCCGAGTGATAATCATAAATTGATTGATAAACTATAATCGACGAGTATGCTATAAAGCGTCGGTTGAGTTTTTGAACGAGCAGAACAAAGAAAACTAATTTTTCTGTGGCACTGAGCCTTGCAAAGCAAAGCGTCGAAGGCATGGTTAAAATTCACTTACGGCCAAATTCAGGATAAATTACCACTAACCTGCAAATAGAAAGTTTTAATAACCACTTGACTTCAGGTTTTTGAATATGTCTGAAGAAACTCCAATAGCAATGGAGCTTGCAAAAAAGCAAAGAGAGATAGGAGTAGCTGAATTCTTTGCAAGGAACAGGCACCTTCTAGGCTTTGATAACAAAAGAAAAGCATTGATGACGACTATAAAGGAAGCTGTAGACAACTCTCTTGATGCCTGTGAGGAAGCAAGCATCCTGCCAGAGGTCAGTGTTGAAGTAATAGACATGCAAAATGATCGCTTCAGGATAGTTATCGAAGACAACGGCCCAGGCATTGTAAAAAAGCAGATCCCCCATGTTTTTGCACGATTACTCTATGGTTCAAAATTCTTTAAGCTTTCGCAGAGTCGTGGACAGCAAGGCATTGGCATCTCAGCATCAGTCCTCTATGCCCAGTTGACAACAGGAAAGCCAGCAAAGATCACTTCAAGGATTTCTCCAAAACACGATGCTTTATTCCTTGAGCTTAAGCTAAACACAGAGAAAAACATGCCCGAGATAATAAAAGAAGAAGTGATAGAGTGGAACAAAGAGCATGGCACAAGGATAGAGCTTGAACTCGAAGGAAACTATCAAGGTGGCTTTCAATCTATCGACCAATATCTTAAGCAGACTTCGATAGTAAATCCTCACGCAACTATAATTTACACTAATCCCAAAGCAGAGCAGATGATATTTGCTAGGGCAACAGACACTTTGCCTCCAAAACCTGTTGAGATAATGCCTCATCCTTATGGGGTAGAGCTTGGCGTCCTGATAAAGATGCTGGGAGCAACAGAATCAAGGACTCTTCAGTCATTTTTGATGAGCGAATTTTCAAGAGTAGGCGCAGGCACGGCAAAAGAGATATGTGAAAACTCAAGCCTTATGCCAAGCTGCAAGCCAAAAGAGATAAACCGGGATATTGCTGAAAAACTATTGCAGGGTATAACAAAGACAAAGATAATCGCCCCCCCAACAAACTGTATCTCGCCCATAGGAGAAGAGCTTCTTGAAAAAGGCCTGCAAAAAGAGATAAATGCCGAATTTTATTGCGCGACGACCAGGCCGCCATCAGTATACAGGGGCAATCCATTCATCGTTGAAGCAGGCATCGCTTATGGTGGAGAGCAAAGTGCAGAAGACACAGCCATTCTATTAAGATATGCAAATAGGGTCCCTTTATTATACCAGCAGGGAGCTTGTGCTGTAACAAAGTCAGCCATCGGCACAGCCTGGAAGAATTATGGCCTAGGTCAAAGCAAAGGCGCACTCCCAGTAGGCCCTGTAACGATAGCAGTCTCGATAAACTCAGTATGGGTACCATTCACTTCAGAAAGCAAGGAAGCAATAGCTCATTATCCGGAGATAATCAAAGAGATAAAGCTTGCTTTGCAGGAATGCGGCAGAAAGCTTCAGCTTCATATCCACAAAAAAAGGCATGTACAGCACCAGCTTGAAAGGGCAAATCTGTTTGAAAGGTATATGCCAGAGGTTGCGGATTCTCTTTCCAGGCTCACAGGAGAAAACAAGGAAGCCATCCTAAAAAAACTAAAAGAGATGGTAAAGAAAGATGATATACAAAAAGAGATATATCAGATGGAATCCCTGAAAGGCGAAGTTGAAGACGACACAAAGCTTGAAAAAAACAGCGATGAAGAGGATAACAGCTAAGATGAAAAAGGAATCGCAGTCGTCATTGTCAGAACACTCAAAGAAAGGAACAAAGGACGAGGTAGGCAGCGAACTTGTAAACCTTGGCAAAGAGATAGTAAAAGACATAGAAAAAGGAAACAACCCCAAGATAGAGCTTTCAGTCAGGGGTTTAAGCAACGTAGTCTATGATAAAGAGTCAAAAACATTAGGTCTTGGCGACAAGACAGCACAAAGGTTCTTTTTTAACGTAGGCCACTCAAAGAAGTTCTTGCAGACGATAGAAGTAGCTGCTCTTTGTAAATCATTGTTGGATGTGCAAAAGCATGCAAGCTTAAGGGATGTCTTTTACATGGCAAAAAGGACTATTCCCTCGACCAATATCAACATAGTTGACGAGCAGAAGGAATCAGACAAGGCAATAGAGGACTTAGAGATTATAACTGGCTATTCAAGGGAATGTCTCCACGTCAACGCAAACAAGATGGGAAGCGTTGCAGGAAAAGTGATCATCGAAGATATGGGCGACCAGATAGACTGGTCAAGGCTGGGCTCAGGCGGATGGTCCATACCAAGCAACGTCGAGAATATCAAATTCAAGAAGGTTGACGCAAAATACGTCATCTACATGGAAAAGGCAGCAGTCTGGGAGAGATTGCATGAGGATAAGTTCTGGGCAAAGCAAAACTGCATCATCATGTCTTCACAGGGCCAGACCACAAGGGGAATAAGGCGGCTTCTTCAAAGATTGAGCACAGAGCATAATTTACCGATACTTGTCCTCACAGATTTTGATTCATGGGGGCATTATATCTACTCAGTTTTAAAATTCGGTTCGATAAGTCTGGCTCATATGGCAGATTCTCTTTCAGTGCCAAATTGCAGGTATTTAGGGATAAAAGCTGATGATATTGAAAAGTATGGCTTGCAAAAGCATTTCATCAAATTGACCGATCAGGACCAGTCACGGCTAAAGCAGATTTCTGCCTACGAATGGTTCAAGAACAGCAAGCAATGGCAATATGAATTCAAGAAGATGAAGCAGTTTGGAGCAAAAGCAGAAATCCAGGCTTTGTCAGCTCGCGGGATAAGCTTTATCTCTGAGGAATATCTTCCTGAGAAGCTGAAAAACAAGGATTGGATAGAGTAACTTTTTTATACTACCTTTCTCTTCTCATATTTTATGGCAACACCAAAATGCTGCGACGGATGCTTGAAATGGGACCAGTTTGGAAAAAAGTGCTGGGTCTATTGGGAAGAAAAGAAGCAATGCACCCAAAAGGTTGAGTCAGCAGATCAGCTTATGCCTATGCAGTAGATTTCTAGATTAAATTTATAAATGAAATGCTCATTCTTAAAGCCTGTTGGGCCTGTAACTCAGCTTGGATACCTAAAAGACCTCAGTCTTCTGTTGGTTTTTGGCCAAAAAGAGTGACAGCCTTCTATTAAGAAGGAAGTCAGCTGTAAGTCGCGGGTTCGAATCCTGCCAGGCCCGCTTTATTATGACAAGTAAACTATTGATCTCCAGAGAAGGGAACCAATTCTTTGTCAAAGACATTTCTAAAGACTATCATTGCCAATACGGCTTTGTTTCTACCTCAGATTTAGCCAAAAAAGACGGCTCAATCATAAAGACCAACACCGGAAAAGAGCTTACCCTATTCTCACCATCCTTCATCGACCTTTATACCAGGATAAAAAGAGCCCCTCAGATAATCACAAGAAAAGACATAGGGATGATCATAGCAGAAACGGGTATAGGAAAGATCTCGAAAGTCATTGACTCAGGCACTGGCTCAGGAGCATTATCTTGTTTTCTCGCAAACATCTGCAAGCAAGTGACCTCTTATGAGCTAAGGCCGGACTTTGCCGAGATAGCAGAGAAAAACAGGCAGATGCTTGACCTAACGAACCTAAAGATAAAAAATCAGGATATCTACAATGGCATCGATGAAAAAAATATTGATGTTATCACTCTTGACCTGCCCGAGCCTTGGAAGGTTATAGATCATGCAAAAAAAGCCCTGAAGCATGGCGGCTTTCTTGTCTCATACTCACCGACTATCCCTCAGGTCATGGACTTTATATCAGCCATAAAAAAAGACAGCAGCCTCATCCACATCAAAACCACAGAACTTATGCAAAGGGATTGGGAGATTGAGGATAGAAAAGTAAGGCCTATAACGACCCAGACAGTGCATACCGGTTTCTTAAGCTTTACAAGAAAGATCTAAAAAAACGGCTATAAACAAACTCATCCTTTCCATCGTAATAGTGGCTTTTCAGCGTCGTCTCATGACTAAAGCCCATCTTTTCATAGAACCTTTGGGCTTGGAGATTGTCAGCATGCGTCAACAGATATAACTTTCTAAGCTTAAATCCGTGCTTTTTATAGAAAGCATCTGCTGAAACAACGAGGGCATCAAACAGCGCTTTGGCAGCTCCTTTGCCTCTATAATCAGCCAAAACTGCAATCCTATCCAGCTCACAAAGTTGGTGTCTAAATAATCCGTGCATCAACCAGGTTGTCAACCCCACAATCTTACCATTATCCTCGGCAACGATATAGTGATGGCCTTTAGCAGTCTCAGAATTAAATACTAAAACTCCTTCTTCAACAGAGGCAATATTATAGCATTCCTTCAAAACAGCCCCAATTCCACGAGCATCCATTGAAGTGGCATCCCTAATCATCATATCAATCCCCCGATAATAGAAATTGCTTTAAATTTTTTTGTATTTTTTGGCCTTCTTTTGTCAATTTGCAGTCATTGTCAAGAATTCCTTTTTCTTTCAATTGTCCTATCAACCAATTGGAGGTTTTCTTGCTTTTTCCCAGCAAAAATCTAGCGCAGCCAGTGTCCCCTAGCCTGACTTTCAATAACTTCCTTCTTTTGGGATAAAATTTAAAGAGATTATCCTTTAAGATAGATATATTTCTGATTATTTCCAAAGATCCTATGTATATGAATCCCTTATTAGCGCCCTCTTTTCTTTTATGAAAAACAAACCTTGTTTCTTTCATAACCCGTTCAAGTAGTTCTAAATCCGTTAAATTGGACGTAATTATTAGGCTACCTCTCTTTGCCCCAACGGAGCCATCTCCTTCTAAAACACCATGTATAAAGTCAATTGCTAATGCTTTATTCTTTGTTTCGGTGATCTTGTGTAGCAATAAATCCATCATTCTTACATAATATAATCTGGTTAAATCCCTATCTTCCCTTAGGATTAAAGAACCATACTGATTTCTTTTTAGCACTTTTTCATCTTTTATTGTGATTATTCTAACATCAATCCCCTCTAGTCCAATCGATGTATTTTCCTGCCACTTCCTTATGAGCTCTTGTTTTATTGTGTCAGCGCCAACATCAGAAGCATTAGAATAGGATATTCCAAACGTTAACTGAGCATCCTTGATTAATCTTTCATGCATACTCTTATAATAAATAGCTTGCTTAAATGTAGATGCGCATATTCCCCAAGAATTGCCTTTTTTATTTCCATCTGCAAAGTAACAGCCTAAATAATGCGCAAATTTCTCTATATTAATACATGGATCTACTAATAATGGGATCCTATTGCCATGGAATAATAAAAGTCTTCTTTTATTAATTTGTGCACAGTTGTCAAACGCAAAATCGTCATGGATTTTTCCACTCAGCACCGAAAAATTTCTTTGCCGAAAAATCTTTTTTATTTTAAATACACCTTTCTGTCTGTTGATAGACTGTTTGGCAAACATACAAAAAAACTCTTCAGTACTTCCTTTCTTCCTGAAATTTATTGTACAGTACTCTTTTTTATCATTAAATTCCAGCAAGATTATATCCTGCTTCCTAAGCTTTAGCTTAATGGCTAAGTTGTTAGGTAAGTATACCCTACCATCCGGCAATAGCGTGCTGTAAAAACCATCGATTTTTTCAATTGCGACTTCTACTTCCTTATCAAAGAGATTATCCTTAATGGCAATAGTCGCAGGAACATAAAAACCAATCACTCGCCATGTTCTGATATTGCAGAAGAAACCAATCTTGTTATCGATTAGAACCTTTATTTCTTGCTTCGCGGGATATTTTTTTGCAATTCTCTTAGGAAGTCGAATAAAACACGTCCCATTATGTTTTACTTTTATTACAAATGATTTAAATTTTACCGTCTTCATAAATATACACATTTGGAAAAATGGTCGAATATTTAAGGCTTTCTAGTGTATAGAAAATAAATGGATTTAGTGGTTATTCGACAGTTACAGATTTTGCAAGGTTGGTGGGAAAATCAGGATTACAGCCTCTAAGATCAGCGATATAATAAGCCATAAGCTGAAGAGGAATTACTGCAAGTAGAGGAGTAAGTATATATGAATTCTGTGGCACATAAAAATTATGGTCAGCTATTTTCTTGACCTCTTCATCACCTTTGGATTCGATAGCAATGACTATCCCTCCCCGGGTCTTGACTTCCTCGATGTTATTCAACACTTTTTTATAAGTCCTATCATCCTTTGTTGCTATCACAACAACAGGCATATCCTTGTCGATAAGTGCGATAGGCCCATGTTTCATCTCTGCAGCAGGATACCCTTCAGCATGTATATATGAGACCTCCTTGAGTTTCAAGGCTCCTTCAAGGGCTATAGGATAGTTTATCCCTCTGCCAAGATATATTGCGTTTTTCTTCTGATATAAAATCTCAGCGTGCATCCTGATATAATCCTTATCTTCAAGCACAGACTGTATCTGCAAAGGCAGTTTTTTTACGTCCCTTATCCTGTTTTTCACCTGCTCAGGAGGAAGCACTCCCTTCACGCTTCCAAAATACACAGTCAGTAGATAAAGTACCGTAAGCTGGGCAGTAAACGCCTTTGTTGAAGCAACGCCTATCTCAGGACCAGCTCGAGTATATATGACGCTGTCTGATTCACGGGCAATAGAACTGCCCTTGACGTTTACTATGGACACCACTTTAGCACCTTTCTTTTTTGCCTCGCGCAGTGCAGCAAGAGTGTCAGCAGTCTCACCGCTTTGAGATATGGGGATAACAAGGGTATCTTTGTCGACTATAGGATCTCTATATCTAAATTCAGATGCATACTCTACTTCGACAGGGATTCTGGCTATCTCTTCTATCATGAATTCGCCTACTATTCCAGCATGCCATGAAGTACCGCATGCGATGATGATTATCCTTTTGATGTTTTTTATCTCTTTTGCAGAAAGCCCTATCTCTCTGCCAATCAATAACTCAGTATCAGAGACCCTCTCGTTTATCGTCTCAGTTATCGTCTCAGGCTGCTCGAATATCTCTTTAAGCATAAAGTGCTTGAATCCTTTTTTTTGGGCCTGTTCAGCGTTCCATTCTATCTTCTCTATCTTTCCTTCAACTGGATTGCCTTCTGCATCAAACAGAGAGACACTGTCTCCCCTAAGCACAGCGACCTCTTTGTTTCCCAGATAGATTATATTCTTGGTATATTCCATTATGGCAGGAACATCAGATGCGATAAAGTTCTCTCCGCTACCCACACCTATTATCAAAGGGCTTTCATACCTTGCCGCGACAAGCTCTTCTTTGTCGGCATGGATTACTCCAAGTGCAAAAGAGCCTTCAAGGTGCTTAATTGCACTGATGACTGCCTCCTTGAGATCACCTTTATATTCATCTTCAATCAGATGTGCGATAACTTCTGTATCAGTATTAGATGAAAAATTATGTCCTTTTTTTATCAGATCTTCTTTCAGTTGCCCATAATTTTCAATTATCCCATTATGTATTATTGAGATTTTGCCAGTGCAATCAAGATGTGGATGGGCATTTTCTTTTGTGACCTTGCCGCATGTCGCCCATCTCGTATGGGCCAGCCCTATGTTTCCTGAAAGCTCAGAAAAATTAACTTTTTGATTTACCTCTTCTATCTTGCCGATGTCTTTTTTTGTTTTTATCTTGCCGTCGCTGATTGTAGCAATCCCAGCAGAATCATAGCCCCTGTACTCAAGTTTTTTAAGTCCGCTCAGAAGAACATCGACTGCCCTGTTGTTTCCTACATACCCTATGATTCCACACATCCCTTTAAGGATAATTTATATATTTATAAGTATTGTGAATCATTAGCCCATGGTATCATAAGGGCATTAAAAGTGTTCAAGAGAGAGATAAGGACGATAGGCATTGACGATTCTCCTTTCGACAAGTTCAAGAAAGGAAGTGTTCTTGTAGTTGGCGCAATATTCCGCGGTGGCTCTCTTGTTGAAGGGATCCTTACTACAAAGGTTGCAGTTGACGGCAGCAACTCAACGCAAAAGATTATTAAGATGATAAACCTCTCAAAATTTAAGCTGCAGTTGAGATGCATCCTAATTAATGGGATAGCGCTAGGCGGTTTTAATGTACTAGACATAGAAGAACTGAATAAAAAAACAAATATTCCAGTTATCGTCGTTATAAGAAAGTACCCGGACTTTAAGAAGATAGAAGATGCCCTTATCAACATAAATAAACAGGAAAAGTTTGCATTAATTAAAAAAGCAGGCCCTGTCCATCAGATTGGTAAGATATTCATCCAATTAAAAGGCCTGTCGCTTGCAGAAGCAAGGGCAATATTGAAACTTACCTGCACTCGTTCATTGATACCTGAGCCGATAAGAGTAGCGCACTTGATAGCAGGTGGGATTGTCACAGGAGAAAGCAAAGGGCAGGCATAGATTTTAATTAAATCGCTTGTTATGAATGACACTCAACAGTATTACACGGTTGGAAAAGGCAGTGAGCAGATCATCTATACAAAAGCTGCCACTACGCTCTAAGGTTTAGTTTTGGCAGGGAAACCTGATCTCTTGGAAGAATTGGTTGCAGTAACAAAGACCAATCTTGAATGGATAGATACTTGTTATTTATCTCTTATTCTAGCAAGTTATTTTACCGAACATGTGCAAAGAGCCCTTATGGGAAGAGGAGCAATTTGGAATCCCACCAAGTAGTCCCAACTAACTATTCATACTCAATAGTGCCCGGAGGCTTCTGGGTCACATCATAAAGAACTCTATTTACTCCTTTAACCTCATTAATAATCCTATTGCTAACTAACTCTAAAAACTCAGGAGGCAATTTTGCCCAGTCAGCAGTCATCGCATCTATAGAGCACACAGCCCTAAGCGAAATTATATACTCATAAGTTCGACTATCCCCCATAACACCAACAGCCTTAACAGGAAGAAGGGCAGCAAACGCTTGCCATACCTTGTCATAAAGCCCATTCTTCCTAAGTTCAGAAATAAAAATATCATCAGCTTCTCTAAGTAT
This sequence comes from Candidatus Nanoarchaeia archaeon, assembly GCA_035655475.1. GTDB lineage: Archaea > Nanobdellota > Nanobdellia > Woesearchaeales > JACPBV01 > DASRUK01. Next base: position 2,118 of record DASRUK010000115.1, on the reverse strand, counting down.
CCTTAGTCTTTCAGAAGTTATCTCTCCAAGTATCCTTATCGCAAGCCCAGGCCCGGGAAATGGATGCCTCATAAGAAGTTCGTCAGGAACATCTATCTCTTTGCCAAGCTTACGGACACCGTCCTTATACAACTCATTTATGGGTTCGATCACCTTAAGCTTCATCTTCTCAGGCAGTGTAAGGTTATGGTGGCTTTTTATCTTGTCAGCTTGCTTTGAAGGTTGAGCGCTCTCTATCCTGTCAGGGTATATTGTTCCCATCCCAAGATATTCTATTTTTTTGTCCTTGCTTTCAAGCCTATTTGCCTCTCGCTCAAAAACCTCGATAAACGTATGTCCTATTATCTTTCTCTTCTGTTCTGGATCAGTCACTCCCTTGAGCTTGCCTAAAAAAACAGAAGAGGCATCAACGTATTCAACATTAAGCGAAAGCTTATCATACATCTCCTTTATCGTTTTAACTTCATCCTTTCTTACAAGCCCATGATCTATAAGTATACAATGAAGCCTCTTTCCTATGGCTTTGTGTATAAGGCTTGCAGCAACTGTTGAATCTACACCGCCGGAGATCCCCATCAAGACCGATTTGTCTCCAACCTCTTTTTTGATGTCTTCAATTATCCTTGAGGACATCTTTCCGATATCAAAGTCTTTCTTGGCCTTGCATATATCAAATACAAAGTTCCGAAGTATCTTCTCGCCCTTTACAGTATGAGTTACCTCAGGATGGAACTGAACACCATAGATATCTCTCTTCAAGTCAGCGATAGACGCATTCTCACATGATTCAGTAGATGCAAGAGTGATAAACCCAGAAGGCAATTCTTCGACAGCATCCCCATGGGACATCCATACTTCTTCTTTATCGCCAAGTCCCTTGAACAGCTTGTCTTTATTCTCGATTGTAAGGATCCTCCTGCCATATTCCTTTATCTTGTTTGGGATAACCTTCCCGCCAAGCTGTTTTCCGATTAATTGCTGCCCATAGCATATTCCAAGCACAGGCACACCAAGCTCTAAAATCTTGGCATCAGATATTGGCGCATTTTTGTCATAGACCGAAGAAGGCCCCCCTGATAGTATTATCCCCTGAGGCGCTAATCTCTCTACCTCAGAAGCAGAAACATCAAACGGCACAATCTCAGAATACACTCCGAAGTCTCGGATACGCCTTGCTATTAGATGGCAAACCTGCGAACCATAATTGATTACAAGCAACATATAGAAAAAAATGAATGCTTATTTTTAAATGTTATTATAAAATCTCAATCTCCTGATAATGCCTGTTATAAAGCAGTTTCTCAGCTATCTCTTTTGCAGTATCCGAAGAATCAGAGTATATCGCCCAAAGCACACCCCTCTGCATGCTCTTTATCTCTGGAAACCCGAGTTTATGCAATGATTTTATCAACCCTTCACACTTATCATCGCTGTCTTTGACAAGCACATGATGAGCCCCCTCTTCCCTTGCAAGTGCAGTAGAATATTTGTTCTTGTTGGCATTCACCAGTATATCCACCTTTCCTATCTTTAAGCTAAAGCTGTTTTCATCGCCGTCTATCTCAAAATTATAATAATTCTCCCTCTTTAATTTGCCTATCTTATAGCCCATCCTCTCTATTGCATGAAGCGCAGTGATAGCTGTATTGTCAGGAATCTTCAAGCCCACAAACAATTCGACGCTCATCTTAGATACTCCTTTATGCTCTCAAATATCTTCCTTCCAGGACCAGCCCGTTCACCAAGCAAGTGCCTGCCAGGGACCTGCCTCATCCATGAAGCTCTCTCAGGATGCGGCATAATTCCCATCACATTTCCCTCTTTGTTGCACACAGCGGCGATATTTATGAGTGAGCCATTAGGATTTACAGGAAACTTATCAGCTATATTCCCTATGTCATCGCAATACCTGAAAACAAGCTGTCCGTTGGAGATCATCTGGTTAAGCACAAGCTTATCCTTTGTGGTGAATCTTCCCTCTCCATGCGCGATAGGGATATCAAAGACTTCATCTTTGTCAAACATTAGGTTAAAGGCAGTTTTTTTAGGGGTGCTATGCTTAAGCTTTACCCATGTGCAGTAAAATCCAGACACAAACGGATTGAAATTTGGTGCAAG
>DASRUK010000114.1:0-10002 GCA_035655475.1 Candidatus Nanoarchaeia archaeon | reverse complement strand
GGCGGAGGCCAGGCAGACGGCAATGAAAGCATGAAAGAGCTTCTTGGAGGAAAAGGGGCTAATCTTGCTGAGATGGCAGGGCATAAAGAGCTAAAGCTGCCAGTTCCCCCAGGATTTACTATCACCACAGAGGTTTGCACTTATTATTATAATAATGGTAAAAAATACCCTACTGGATTAAATGAAGAGGCCAATACTGCAATAAAAAAGATCGAAGCATTGATGGGGAATAAGTTTGGAGATGCAGCAAGCCCATTGCTTGTTTCTGTCAGAAGCGGAGCAAGGAAATCCATGCCAGGGATGATGGAGACCGTGCTTAATGTAGGGCTAACTGAAAAGACAATTCCCGGCTTGATAAAACAGAGCGGTGGAAATGAAAGATTTGTCTATGATTCTTACAGAAGGCTTATCATGATGTATTCTGATGTTGTCATGGAGAAAGCTGAGGGAATAGAGCCGGCTGATGAGATGGGCATAAGAAAACAGCTTGAGCGGATAATGGACCAGATCAAGAAAGAGAAAGGGTACAAGTCAGATACTGAGATAACTGCTGAAGAGCTAAAAGAGCTTTGCAGACAGTTCAAGGTCAAGATAAAAGAGGTCCTTGGCACTGAATTTCCAGATGATCCTGAAAAGCAGCTTTGGGGAGGAATAGGAGCTGTATTTTCTTCATGGAACGGAAAGAGGGCAATCTCTTATAGAAGGATAGAGAAGATCCCAGATGAGTGGGGAACTGCTGTCAATGTCCAGACAATGGTATTTGGAAACATGGGAGATGATTCTGCAACAGGCGTTGCTTTCTCAAGAAACCCTGGAAACGGCGAGAATCAATTCTACGGCGAATACCTTGTGAATGCACAGGGAGAGGATGTTGTCGCTGGTATAAGGACTCCTGCGCCGATAAATGCTTACTCTCAGTCAGACCATAATAAGAACCTGGAAACACTTGAGCAAAGGAGCCCAAAGCTCTACACTGAACTGTATGATTATAGGAACAGGCTGGAACAGCACTATAAGGACATGCAGGATATCGAGTTTACGATAGAAAAAGGAAAGCTGTTCATGCTCCAGTGCAGGTCTGGAAAGAGAAACGGAACTGCTGCTGTGAGGATGGCTGTCGACATGCTTAAGGAGAAGCTGATAACTAATGAGATCGCTGTTGGAAGGGTAACGCCTGAGCAGCTTGATGAGCTTTTGCATCCTGTAATAGACCCTAAGGTCGAACTAAAGCATAAAGTCCTTGCAAAGGGACTGCCTGCAGGACCAGGAGGAGCAAGCGGCCAGATAGTGTTTACGGCGCATCATGCAGTTGAAGCAAAGAAACATGGCAAGAAGGTAATACTTGTCAGGGAAGAGACAAACCCAGAAGATGTTGAAGGCATGAGAGCTGCTGAAGCAATCCTTACAGCAAGAGGAGGGATGACCTCTCATGCTGCACTTGTCGCCAGAGGATGGGGAAAATGCTGCATTGTCGGATGCTCAGCAATACATATTGACTATGCCAAGAAAGAGATGAGGATTGGCGATAGAGTATTCAAGGAGATGGAATGGATAACTCTGAACGGCACAAAGGGCAATGTCTATGAAGGCCAGCTTCCGATGATGGATGCTGCTGAAGAGAATATGATACTAAACGAGTTTTTGAAAGTATGCGACGGCATCAGAAAGCTTGGAGTCAGGACAAATGCAGACACTCCAGACGATGCAAGGAGAGCAAGAAGCTATGGCGCAGAAGGAATCGGGCTATTTAGGACAGAGCATATGTTCTATGGCAAGGGTTCAGAAGAGCCGCTTTTCAGGCTAAGGAAAATGATAGTGTCTAAAACTTTGGAAGAGAGGCAGAAAGCACTGGACGAGCTTTTCCCTTATGTGAAAAGAGATATCAAGGCAACCATCGAAGCGATGGACGGCCTTCCTGTTGTCATAAGGCTTCTTGATCCACCGCTGCATGAGTTCGTGCCAAAGGAAGAGGACAAGCTGAACGCACTTGCAAAAGAGCTGAAGATCACTCTTGAAGACCTTAAGAAAAGGGCTGACTCTCTGCACGAGAGCAATCCTATGATGGGCCACAGAGGAGTAAGGCTTGGAGTAACCTATCCAGAGATAACTGAGATGCAGGTAAGGGCGATATTTGAATCAGCTGCTGAACTGCTTACTGCTGGAAAGAAACCTTATCCAGAGATAATGGTGCCTGTAGTGTGCGACCTTAACGAGCTAAAGCACCAGTTCAAGATAATAGAACAGGTGTATTTAGAAGTGCTTGCAAAGTACAACATCAAGTCTATTAAGTACATGAAGGGAACAATGATCGAGATCCCTAGGGCTGCACTTCTTGCAGACAAGATCTCAGAGATAGCTGAGTTCTTCTCCTACGGCACAAACGACATGACGCAGATGACATTTGGATTCTCAAGGGATGACATAGGCGGATTTTTGCAGGACTATCTGGCTCAGGGAATACTAAAGGATGATCCTTTCCAGACGATCGACCAGGAAGGAGTGGGCGAGATAATCAAGATCGGAATAGAGAAAGGAAGAAAGACAAGAAAGAGCCTCGAGGTCGGAATCTGCGGAGAGCAAGGAGGAGATCCAAGGTCTGTTGATTTCTGCCATAGGGCAGGAATGAACTATGTGTCTTGCAGCCCTTTCAGGGTCCCTATAGCAAGGCTTGCTTCTGCACAGGCTGCACTTAAGAATAAATAGATTTAAATAATTCTTTTTTTATTATCTTTTTATGGGTAAATTATTGATAGGCTTGATAATAGCTGTTTCTTTGGTATTAATCATCGGAGGCATCATCTTTTTTTGGCCTGAGCCTGATATAAACGCCCCTACGCCTGATACAGGATATAGGCCTGAGAATAGAGAGAAATTACAGGAGAAGGAGGCAAAGAAAGCCATCGAAGAGGCTAAGGATGAAGCAGTAGATGCTGCCAGTGCAGGAGTCTGGAGTGAAGCAGTAAGCGCTTCTGAATCGAGTTCTGAAAACGGCAAGGAAGTCATAGAGGAGCCGTCGGCTTCTTTGCAGCTCCTGGATTTTGAGTATGAGGTTGTAAATGAAGATCTAGTCAAGATAACCAGCCTCACCTATCATATCTCTGAGATGAAGATACCTATGAATAGCGAGCTATTCCTTTTCATATATGACGATGATGATGAAAGCTCACTCTTTGGACTTGTAAGAGACCAGGTAAGGATAGGATATGTCGATTATGGGCAGGTCATATCACAGACCAGTTCTGTCTCTGGATATTATCAAGGAGACCTGAGTTCGCAGAAGAATGTCAAGCTTGCTTTGATTGGGTATTTTGCTGACCAGAGCTATACGCTTTCGACTGATAGTAGAAATGTTCTGTTCACTTAACATCTTCAGAGCAAAGGTTGTTTACAACTTCGAAAGCTTTTAGGATGTCTTTTTCGCCAACAATTATGATGTGCTCGTTTGAGCAGATAAGCGCATCTATTATGCTAATATCCTTTTCTGCTAGTTCGTTTGATACAACTGAAAATACACCAGGGGTCTTTTCCAGCTCCTTGGGATAGATCATCTCAAGCATGCTTATGTTCTTGTTTGAGTCGATGATGTCTGTCTTTTTGAAAAGCTCTGTCATTTTGGTGTAGCTTTTTTTGTCAAACAATATCTTGAACCTTTTTGAGCCTTCAAGTATTCTTAACAGCTCTCCGCCTTCAAAGTCGATCCTCGGAAGTGTTTTTCCTAGCGAGAGGGTCGTGTCTTCGTTCTTTTTTAGGGAAAGGGAAGCCATCTTTGTTATGGTCCTGATCTCTGCTTTTCTCAACAGGGAATAGACATCCAGCTCCTGTTTCTTTGCCGGGGTGATATTGTACCTTCTTAATGCGCTTATGACCGAGTCTATCGAGACTTTAAGCTTGTAAGTGCTGATTATATAAGATGCTGCCGCCCTTGTGTTGAGGATCCCTCTGGAGATATCCTTTTTTAGCGCTATGTCTGTATCTATCACTTTCCAGACAAATTCTCTAATGTTTTTTAGGTTGTTCATAAAGTGACTTATGCCCTTAAACCTTTAAATATGCCTTTTTTTAAAAATTTAGCGGTTTTTTGTCAAATAACCTTCCAATAGTATTGGAACGCTTAATAGTCGGTGCCAAACGATTATATGAACTAAAGTTTTATAAAAAAGTCATAAAATAACCATTATAGTTCTTTATAATCGCTCTAATAGCTTTTGATTATACATAACTTAAATGCATAAGACGAAAGATTTATAAGCCCAAGGGTTAGAGGGCATGGGATACATGTACGGAGAGAGAAAAAGAACATTCAAGGAGCTGCAAAAGATTATTCTAAAAACTCTTTTGAAAGGCAAAGCGACTGCCTATGATCTCACCAAGGCAAACAAGCTGCACTTCAATGTTGTTTCCCATCAGCTTATCCTCCTAAAAGGTCATGATCATATCACACTTGATTTCGAGCATAACAGGTTCAGGCTTTATGCAATAACCGAGAAAGGAACCAAATACCTGAGGAAGATAGCTTGATAGACAGACCTAAAATAAGGAAGCTTGGAAGGATCGCAAATAGGCTGAACTCTTGTGCTGCTGCCAAAAAAAGCCTTCAGTCGAAGATAGACAGCATGAAGGCAGACGAAAAAGATGGAAAGATAAGCAAAAAGGAGCTTGACAACTATCTGGATGAAAGGATAAAAGGAATGTCAAGGCTTGAGCCTGTTAAATTCCTGGATAAGTACTCCAAACAAAAATCAAGATTACTGGTGCAAAAGAAAGCAAGTGTTAAGAAAGCTGCCCCTGTCTTTGCAGGAGTTGCAGTCGCTTTGCTCTTATTATATCTGCTTCCTTTGGAGAAGACAGGATATGGCGTGGTTGAGAAAAATCTTGCTATACCTATCACGGTCGACAGCAGATACTCTATGCCGTTTGATGGCATCATCCATAGCCTAAGGCTGGATGGACAGATGAGCAGCCAAGGCTTGCTAAAAATATACCTTAATGGGACCAATAGCTCCTACCTTGTGCTTGACAGCTCAATGCTGGATATCAGGGCTGTAAGCGATACTACTTCTATCCTTGCCGAGGGCGATCTTAATCTTACTCTTGTAAGGAACAATACCGGAAGCATATATGATTTCTATACCGATTCTTTTGGCTCTGAGCACCTTTGCGCTTTGTGGCAGGTTGGAGAAGAGAGCTTGTGCTATGGCCCAACGGATTGCTGTTCTTTTGCAGGTCATGAAAGCATTGGTCCTTATGATGAGCATGTCTATCTAAGCTATGGGCGCTATGGTGCAGGAGAAGAGAACACTGTAGGAGTCCAGATTATATTCGCCAATTATTCAATAGGCGAGAATCCTTATTCTGATGTTAGATATTCTGAGGTTGCTCAAGCAGAGGCTAATTTTGCCAAGACATTTAAGGGGGCTTGCATCGAGACCTGCAGTCTCCCTGGCTTTGAAGCTTCAAACCTTGTATTTGAGGCAGAAAACTCATCTGTAACTATAGATAGTATCAGGTATAGTGAGGAAGTGCCGGGCAATGCTCCAATCCTGTTAAATGATATTGAGAATCTTACTATCTATACGGGAGAATATGCAAACATCGACTTGTCCAAGTATTTTGACGATGACAGCGAATTGACATATTCAGCATCATCCGATGCAGCTGTTATAACCAATTCCTCAGCTTTGATAGTTTCAAACTTTACAGGCAAAAAATATCTCTACTTTACAGCCTCTGATGGCATCTATTCAACTGTGAGCAATCTAGTTGAAATTAAGGCCACGGAAAAGCCCATCCCTGCGTCAGATGCAAATATCACAGAACAGTTGATCACCCCTAAGATAAGGATAAATGCGCCTGTAAGGTGGGTGACGATCATCAATGCTTCTTCTCTGGCGGTTAATATCACTATAAACATAAGTGCAGACGCATTTGATCTTTCAGTTAGCAGTAGCAAAGAAAGGCTCAGCCAGGTTACGATAAAAGATGGAGGGGAAGCAAAGAATATCTCATCTTATAATGCCCAAAAAAGGCTAGATGTTATAGAGGCAGAGGAAGAAAAGCTAAGTGAAAGAAAAGACTGGATAATTGCAAACACTCCTCTGGCAAAAGATGAGATCTCTGCTGTAAATGAAGAATTGCTTAAGCTTTCAAACGAAAGGAACAAACTGACAGGTTATGCTGTTGTTTCTGGCAGGGGATTGTTTACAAGATTTTTTGAGCGGCTACTCGATGTAGATATTACAGGATATGCTGTCAAGGATAAGAAGGATAAGAACAAATCAAAAGAGATAGAGGTAGTGATAGAAGAGCCTGTATCTTCGGCTGTTGTGCAATATTATACAGAGGCTCCGACATCTACAGAGACACTACTAAGTTCTACATCAAAACAGATAATCATCTCCTCGGATGTCCATTATGAGAACATAACCGCTTATACAAACGTCTCACCCGAGACTGCAAGTCATAAATTAAAGCTTTATAGGATTGTAAATTCAAGCAGGGAGGCGGCTTCTTTTGACAGGTATGACAACAACAATAATTCACTGACTGACTATATAGAGTGGGTAGTCCCTTCGCTATCCAACCAGACGTATGAGCTTGTGATAGAGATTTCAAAGGCTGAGCATCTGGATTCTAATTATGGTTTTGTTGAGGATGTTTATGATCATGTAAAGGCACAGGATGGGAATTGGACTTTGATTAACTCTTCACATTATCTTAGGGTTACATTTGAGCAGAACCTTACCTCTGACAGGGATATAACGATATATGCCAAAGATCCAAGGATTGTAAATGGGTCTGTCCTGCTCAATGGTACCTTGGTTCCGCTTGATGTCTACCAGAAGAAGATGAGGATAGATGAGATAAGGAGGATGCTTGCAAATGGATGAAATAAACAAAGAGTCTGAAACCAAGGAATTAAAGAAATCAACCTCTGAGTTAAAAGAAGCGATCATATCCATCGTAGCTATATTAAATAAGCATCAAAAGGGTGAGATATGCTTCGGAATAAACAATGAAGGAAAGATTATTGGACAGGAGGTCTCTGATGCGACCATAAGGGAGATATCAAAAGCGATTTCTGATTTCATCGAGCCAAAGATATTTCCAAGAATTGAGCAGGCTGCCATCGATGATAAACAATGCATCAGTGTCATCTTCGAAGGCTACGAAAAGCCTTATTTTGCTTATGGAAGGGCATATATCAGGACCGGGACTGAGAATAAGCAGATTTCAGCAAGAGAGCTTGAGAATATAATCCTCAGAAAGAACAGGGAGCAAGTTAGGTGGGACACTCAGATATGCAGCAAGGCTGCATTAGATGACCTGGATGAAAATACCCTCAAGAAGTTCATCAAGCTTGCCACGGATTCAAGAAGGATAAACAAAGCAGGGAGTTCCAGATACATTATTGATAAACTTGGCCTCATGAGGGAAGGAAAGCTCACAAATTCGGCTGTGCTGCTGTTTGGAAAACATCCAAAAGAGTTTTTTAGCAACAACTGGGTCAAATGCGGAAGGTTTAAGGGAGAGAGAAAAGAAGAGTTTATCGACCTTAAAGATTTTGAGGGCAACCTTTTCCAAAACCTGGAATCATCTGTTAATTTTCTCAAGGAGCACCTGATGATCTCTGCTAAGATAGAAGGGATGCAGCGAAAGGAAAAGTGGGAAATCCCGCTTGAAGCTTTCAGAGAGGCATTGATAAATGCAATGATACATCGGGATTATCACGCGCCAGGCTTTATCTACATCAAGGTCTATGATTCAAAGATAATCATCTCTAACCCTGGTGAACTGCCCTCCCAGCTTGATATTGAGGACCTATATACTGAGCATGAGTCTGTTCCTAGAAATCCATTGCTTGCTGAAACTTTCTATTATACTGGATTTATCGACGTTTGGGGCAGGGGCAGCCTGAATATTATCCGGCTTCTGAAAGAGAATGGGATAGAAAAACCCTTGTTTGAGCAGTCCGGCGGATATTTTAGGGCAGTATTTGAACGGCCCTCGGCGACTACCCAGAAAACTACCCAGAAAACTACCCAGAAAATTCTGGAGCTAATCAAGGAAAACAAGTTCATCACGCGAAAAGAGCTGTCGGAAAAGATAGGCATCAGTGAAGACGGCATCAAATTTAGCCTTAACCAGCTGAAATCAAGGGGACTGTTGAATCGAGTTGGGCCGGACAAAGGAGGGCATTGGGAGGTTTCTGATGGATAGCACTTCGATGATAACATGCCCTAACTGCATGAGCAAGAGCATACTGAAAAAAGGCTATAGGAAAAATAAGATGGAAAAGACGCCGAAATATTATTGCAAGGGCTGTGGAAGATATTTTGTCGGTAGGAAGATGCTGAACAAGTCCTACCCTGCAAATGTCATCCTTACTGCGATCTCTCTTTACAACAAAGGGATGACTCTTGAGCAAGCGTCTTTGGAGATAAACAAGAGGTTTCATGTAAAGACTTATCCAAAGCTGATAAGCACCTGGCTGAAAGAATTTTCTAAGGTATGTGCATTTAGGAGGATAAGGGGTAAGATTAGAGAAGGCAGAAAGTCTGGATTTCCAAATCCTGTTTTGGAAAAGCTCTTTGACCACAAGCAGCCTTATCTCTATAAATGCCATAAGTTAAAGTTAGGGATGTTCTTGACAGAGTATTATCTTGGCTTGAAGGAATATCTGCTTAATGTGCAGTCCATTTGTCCAAATGATCTGTTCATTGATGATAATGCAAGGGGCAGCAGAATCCAATTTTGCCATAACACCCCTATTTTAAAAAAGAAGAACTTTGCATGTGAACTGGCAGGGCTTGCCTTAAAGATGGCAAAGACGAACAGGGAGAGGCATGGAATAATCCAGGATTTTATGCTTGCAAATGACACCTCAACGATTGCTGTAGAGGTTCCTGTCTGGCTTTCCAAAGAGGAGGTTAAAAGGCTTGATTCTGAGTTTAACGTATTTGGATTTGACAGCTGCATCACAGGGCATATCGACCTGGTGCAGGCAAGGTTTGGGATAATCTATCTCCTTGATTATAAGCCAGGAGCTGAAAAAGTAGATGCTGTATCACAGCTTTTCACCTATGCGCTTGCCTTATCTGAGAGGACTGGAGTTTGGCTTCGCAATTTCAGATGCGCATGGCTTGATGAATCAGTGTATTATGAGTTTAATCCGAATGAAATCATTCTTATGAATCTTGAAAAGAAATTTGGCAGGGTTCCTGAGGCGTATTTGAGGAAATTTGTTTTGGATGAAAAGGCAAAGCGCTACTTTACCAGCAAGAGTTTTCATGAGAAGCGAGGTGGATTATGAGTTACACAAGGTCTGCCTGGAAGAGGGAATACGTTTTCGGCGACAGCCATCTCTACAGCTTTATCGGCACTGATGGGAATCTGTGGTTTTTTGGAAAGGGCTGTAATGATGCAGGTTTTGAAGTAATCCTAAAAGAGGATGCCTTTGAGTTTGTCTTAAGCCTGCTTAATCAGGCAGGCATTGATTTGACAAAGGTTCAGACGAAGAAGCTTGCAAAAGAGCTGAATGTCAGGCTTAGGAAAAGGCCTCTGACTTTTGAAGAGATGAGCAAAGACATGGAAAGAAGAGCGAGGAAAAAATGACAGATTCAATAAGCGTCGTCATGGTGCCTGAACTGCTCAAAGATAACGGTATTTCCTTCAACCCTAAACAAGAGGACAAAATGACCCACATGAACTCTCTTGAGGTGGCTCATTGGTCCAACGAGGTTCTTGAAATGCTTCATTGCGATTTCATCACAGGCGCAGATTTGGGCAATCTTGTTCCTGACAGCAATAGCAAGAACGGGGTCTTTAGCTGCAAGCTTATCCAGAACTTTTCTGAGCCCTTCGGAAATATCCGCGTTATAGCTCATTTTAGTCCTATCAGTTTATCCAGCTCTTCAAGCGACATCTTGCGGTGCGGCCCATTCATCGATTTTTTCAACTCCTCAATAAACTCAGGCTTCATCGGCATCTCATCCACAGGATGCC
>DASRUK010000113.1:0-3521 GCA_035655475.1 Candidatus Nanoarchaeia archaeon | reverse complement strand
GCCTCATTATTATCCATGGGCAGCTCGGGATGTAGTATGCAGGAAAACCACTTGTCTCCCCCATTTTCAATTTTTGAGGCAAGCTTCCTTAAGTTCCTATGAGACTTCATAGAGGCAATTAACATTGCAAGCTCAGCTTTGCATCTCGAATGCATGGCAAGTCTCCTTTTTTTCTGCTTGTATCCCTTGCCTTTCCTTACCATGAAATAAATGTCACAACACCAGCTATAGAGGTCAGGATGCTTTTCTTTGCATTCATGCTTTACCTCTCTTCTCAAGTGGTCAAGGCATCTTTGATGCACTACTTTGTTCTCATTTGCATATGATGTATAAGTCATCCATCCGTCGCTTACAAGCTTTCCCTTAAAGCCCTTGCCAAGAGTCTGTTCAACAATATCCCCTCCTCTTTGTTCCTTGAACTTAAATAATGAGATGAGGTGGTTGCAGAATACCCATATCCAGTGATTTATTCCATTAACGCTATGGCTTGTTTCATCACCCTGCACTACATCTGCATTCTTGATCTCTTCTTCCAGTTCTTTGTAAAGAGGCTCAAGCTTCTCACCAGCCCTTCTTGTCTCATCAGAAGCAGGCCAGATGAAGGTTGCCCCTTTATGCTTTTTTGGAGCGCCTCTCTTTGCTCCTTTCTTTGCCCTAAGCCCCTGTGTGCTGGCTTTAAGGTGCTTGTTTGCAGAGGAAGGAGTGTTGGCGTTTTTGTATTTTTTGAGTTCTTTCTCAAGCTTCTCTTTTTCTTCATACAGATCAAACATTTCCTCTAGAATTTCATCTCTTGATTTGTCCTGATACTTATCCTTAAATGTGCTTAGTTGCGCTTTCATTGACTTAGCAAAACTATCTTCACCTTTTTGCCAACCCATTCCACTGGAACATATACCCTGCCGCTGTTTCCGCTCTTGTTGACTTGCTTTTCAATCATCTCATAACCATTAAGCTTAATTTGGGTTTGCTTCATTGTTAGCTACAATGTAGCTAACTTGTTAATAAAGATTTCGGTGATAGAGTATATAGGTCCTATAGAAAGGGCTTGAAGTAGATACTAAAGAATATAGTTCAGCTTAATAAGTACAAAGTTTCAAAACGTTTATATACGCAGGCCCTGAATTTAACAAAGGGTGATAGAATTTGAACAACAGGATCAAAACATTCATTCCTGGCCTTGATGAGATGCTCAAGGGCGGACTTAGAGAAGGGACAAATGTGCTTATTACAGGATCTCCTGGAACAGGCAAGACGCTCCTTGGAATACAATTCATACTGGAAGGAGCAAAGAACGGCGATGCTGGAGTGTATATAACCTGCGAGGAAACAGTCGAAGATATCAGGGATTATGCAGAGGCAATAGGGTACAACATAAGGTCACTTGAGAAGAAAGGCCTTGTTACACTTATCAAGCAGCCTATCTCTGCAAAGAAACTTATGACTATCGCCACCCCGCTGTCTGTAATAGAGAGCAAGAGTGTCAAGCGAGTTGTCCTTGACAGCATAACCCTTTTTGGCTTTGTGCATGCATCAGGAGAGATGGACTATCGAAAAGAGGTCCTGGATTTTGTCCTTCGCATGAAGGAGTCAAAGGTTAATCTTCTAGTCATATCTGAAAAATCAATCTCCAACATTGACAATATCCGTTATGACACTGAAGATTTCCTGTTCGACGGCCTAATAATACTGGCAAAGATTAGAAAAGGAGCATCATTTGAAAGGTGCGTGATGATATCAAAGATGAGGGGCCAAGATCACCTGTTCGATCTTTTTCCTTTCAGCATCGATAAGAGCGGACTTAAGATATTCCCCAAACAGATGCCTTTCTCACTTATCGAAAAGGATGAAAAGAGCAGATGGCAATAAAAAGGATATCCAGCGGAATATCAAACCTTGATCCCCTGATAGATGGAGGATTTGTAAAAAATAGCGTCAATCTTGTCGCGGGAGGGGCCGGCTGCGGCAAATCGATTTTTGCCATGCAATTCATCATGGAAGGACTAAAAAAGAAAGAGCCCGGCATCTATATCACGTTTGAAGAGAAGAAAAAAAGAGTATACGAGGACATGCTTGAGTTTGGATGGGAGCTTGAGAGATATGAGAAGAAAGGGCTGTTTGTATTCTTAGAGTATACCCCCGAACAGGTGAAAAAGATATTGACAGAAGGAGGAGGCATAGTCGAGGCAATCATCGAGAAGCTAAAGGCAAGGAGGATAGTCATCGATTCGATAACATCATTTTCTCTCTTGTATGAAGATGAGCTGACAAAAAAGGAAGCTGCTCTTGCATTATTTGAACTCATCGAAAAATGGGACTGCACCGGGATACTTACCTCGCAAGATGAATCTAAGGGCGGGAATACTATCACTGCTGCTTTGGAATTTGAGGTGGACGGCATAATCCTCATGTATCATGTCAAGAAAAAAGGAGTGAGGCAAAGGGCGATGGAAATCCTAAAGATGAGGGGGACAAAGATCCCTGAACAAACCTTTGAACTTGAAATAACCGGAAAAGGCATAAAGATAAATCCTAACAAGATCGAAGACCTTTAGACCTTGTCCAAGATAATAGTTATCTCTCCTTTTAGTTCCTCATCTTTTATCTTCTCGTAGACTTCCTTTGATGAGCCTCTGATGAATTCTTCAAATTTTTTTGTCAGCTCTCTTGCGATACAGATATTTCTCTCTGGCAGCATCTCTGCAAGAGCCTTTACTGTCTTTTTTATCCTGTACGGGCTTTCATAGATTATGGTCGTCTTGTTGTTATCTTTAATGCTTTCAAAAAAATCCCTCTTTGCCTTTTCCTTCTTTGGGATAAAGCCATGGAACTCAAATGAATCAGTAGGAAAGCCAGAGGCAACCAATGCAGCAATCGCTGCAGAAGGGCCAGGGATAGGGATCACCTGAATGGTGTTTTTTATAGATTCCCTTGCAATGTAAAATCCTGGATCGCTAATTGCAGGAGTGCCTGAATCCGAGACTATGGATATATGCTGATTGGCCTTCAGCAGCTCGATGATATAGGGAGTCTTTTTCTCCTTATTCCAATCATTGTATGAGATCAGCCTCTTTTGCCTTATATCGTAATGGTTTAAGAGTATTCCTGTTCTCCTTGTATCCTCTGCAAGAATAATGTCTGATTCTTTTAAGGTATCAATAGCCCTTAGAGTTATGTCCTTTAGATTTCCAATCGGTGTGGAGACGATATAGAGAGGCATAATCCAAGGGTAGAGTATATCCCATATATTAATTTGATTAAAATAAAAATCCCAATGGCCCCAAGGGGCGGGATTTTTAATGTTGTAAATACCTTGCATAATGATTTGGATTCCAATCACCCAGTCGCTACAAGTGAGCTAGGGTATTTCCAACAAATTAAAACGTAATCGTTTAGCTTTGTACAGGATTATTTAGTATTTCCTGTAATCCCAAGAGCACATTCTTCTTATTAAATCTCAATGTTTGGATTATTGATAACAGCATCGCTGTGGTATTTGCCCCCCTATGGCTGCCAGAACCAAA
>DASRUK010000112.1:0-3876 GCA_035655475.1 Candidatus Nanoarchaeia archaeon | reverse complement strand
TCTTCTCAACAACTTCGTAACCTTCCATCTTCATTTGAATTGGTTTTCTCATGTAGTTACAATGTAACTACAAGAACTAAATAAATATTTCGGTGCTCAAGTATATAATTAGAATTAGTGGGATAAAGCTAAACGATTACCGAAAATGGAAAGAATTATATATTAGGCAAAGGGGAAAGCTACTTGGGTAAAGCAAAGGATAAGGTTACATCCTATGTTATACAGTCAGATGAAACATGGGATAAAGTAAAAAAGAGGTAAAATGGGACTATTTGGAAAAATTGCATTCTGGAAGAAAAAGGATGATTTTGACTTTGGAAAGGATTTTGGCGCAGACATGAAGGATATGGGCATGCCGCAGACTCCAGGGATGCCCAACTTTGACAGCACCGACCAGAATTTTGGCACTCCTGCAGATAATTTCTCTGTTCAAGGTAATTTTGGCATGCAGGACAATAGTTTTCCTTCTCAGCCTCAATACAATCCGCCTCAGCCTCCAGGAAGGCCTGTGCCGATGAGACAGCCATTTACTCCTCCTATGCAGCCAGCTCAGCCTACAGAAAGAGACTACCAGAACGACAAGTTCGAAGTTTTGTCAGCAAAGCTTGATTCTGTAAGATATACACTTGAAAGCATCAATCAGCGCCTGGCAAACCTTGAGCGTGCAGCCTATGGAGAAAATGAAAGGAAGAGATGGTAAGCTTTTTGCACTAATAGCATTTTCACTTGTAATCCTTGACCAACTGACTAAACTTCTTGTTGTAAGGTCAATCGGCCTTCATCAAAAGATAGATCTGATCCCAAACTTTCTAAGCTTTACTTACGTTCAAAATACAGGTGCTGGCTTTGGCATCCTTCAAGGCCAAAATCTTCTGCTTGCTTTTATAGCACTGATCATAATCGGACTTATCCTATTTTATATCAAAAATATCCTGGCAAATAGGTATTATACTATCTGCTTTGCATTGATATTTTCAGGAGCCCTGGGTAATCTTACGGATAGAATATTCAGAGGCTATGTTGTCGACTTCGTAAATCTTGCAATTTGGCCTGCATTCAATGTCGCAGACTCTGCGATAAGCATAGGAGCGGTTTTGCTTATAATCTTTAGTTGGAAAACCGACAAGAAATAAAACCACAAGAGATGATAGGTTCACTTGATGCAGCTATGAGGGCTAAACCGTTTCTTAGCCTCTTTTTCGTCATCAAACCATATCTGGTTCTTCTTCTTTATCTTTAGCGCCCACTCGCATTTAGGTGCATGGTATGTTGTTCCTGTCTTGCTTGCAACATACTTGCCTGGCTCAAAGTTTGTGTAAACCTCTTCATGGGCTGGTTTTTCTTCATACATGACAGGCTTTTCTTTCTTTCTCACGTTTAAGACCGACACCAATAATCCCAGCGCTGAAAATAAAAGCGCTCCTGTAAATGCAGTTCCTGCCCTGCCTGTTGCAAGGAATATAAAGAGCAGGTCGATAAAGATGACGGCAAATACAATCGCCAAAAATCCCCAGCCGCCTCTTGAGCCTGAATAAGCAGGGACAAGAGCGATAAATGCTGCAAATAATAATATGATCAGCGCAAGCAGTTCAAGTACAAACCCTATGCCGCTTAGCCTGAATACAGTTCTTGTAAGCCCTAAGAATACTACCAATAAGATGACATCCACCGCAAAAAAGCTTAATTTTAACTCCCCCATAACCTTTGCTAATGGCTATCTGATATATAAATATTTCTATTCTAAAGTAGTGATTATTCCAGCGTATATATCTGAGATAGGGGCTTGTTTATTTTAGAAAACGCAATTCCTACCTCTACAAGCAGCTCTCTTGCGCTCGTATCAGGATACTCGCCGTATGTCACATACTTCTTGACCCTTGCATTGGCAAGCATCTTTGCGCAAAGTATGCATGGCGGATGGGTGCAGTATATGGTCGATCCTTCAATATTCACCCCATGAAGCCCTGCCTGGATTATAGCGTTCTGCTCAGCATGTATAGCCCTGCATATCTCATGCCTTTCACCTGAAGGGATATTATTCTTATCCCTGAGGCATCCAAGGAGAAGGCAGTCTTTTACTCCGGCAGCAGCTCCGTTGTATCCTGTTGTAAGTATCCTTTTATCTTTGACTATGACAGCGCCTACGTGATGCCTTCTGCATGTAGATCTCTCTGCGACAAGCATTGCTATCTTCATAAAATAGTCATCCCAAGAGGGTCTGTTATCGTTCATCTTATGCACACCTTTATCTTTTCTTTATGGCACTTGACCTTTCCCTTCACTATCTTGCATACCTTGCCTGTCACTGTCTTGCATTTAAGTTTTTTCATTGTAATCCCTTGAATACCTCAAAGCTTCTTTCATCAGTTCTTGCGATATGCGCAGGAAAAGCGCATGCAGGAAGCTCTTTAAGGCTCAGATGATAATGCAGGCATTCGCAGCATATCCCATGATGCTCGCACTCATTATGCAGGCAGGGGCATTTTTTAAGATTCACGGCCTTCCTGCATTCCATGAATCAAGTTTGGTGATTATATTTTTAAACTTTTGGGTGGCAATTGAAGCTATCGGCAGCTTTATAACTTTTTTTGCCGTCAACTGTCCCTATGCCAAAACCAGATCTTGACCGTATCCACATTGAAAAGTTGGCAAAGATGATCCAGGTGATGATAAGTAAAAAGGCTCCAAATTACGCGATTTTTTGCGAGACACTAGAACCAGGCACAAATGGCTTAGAGCATCTTTCAGCTAAATTGCAGGAGTTATCATCTGATGCGATGCACGCAATATTTGATTAGACCTTGAAGCAACCAAAGAAGAAAACAATTACATTTGGAAAAGGCTGAGCGAATATGAGCAAGGCTAGCTTCTTATCTCAACCTTCCCAAAATAAGGTTCAGCTGTCCTCTTAAGCTCATCCAACTCTTCCAAAGAATAAGGTTTTACTTTCTCAAAGCTCTTATCAAGGCAGATTTTATTGCTAAACTGCTGGATAAAAAGATTCTTTGCCCCCTTAAGCCATTTGCCAATCTCAACGATATCTTCCTTATCCAATATTCCAGGCACAACAGTTATCCTAAATTCATAGTCTATCTCGCTCTCCATGATAATTTTTGCACTCTTTTTTATGCTCACTATGTCAGCCTCGACGCCGGTTGCTTTGTCATACCTGCCGGGGCTTGTCTTGATATCCATGGCGATATAATCTGCTGTCTTGACAAGTTTCTCTACCATCAAAGGATTTGTTCCGTTGGTATCTACCTTTACTTTATAGCCCATATCTTTTATTTTTTTGATAAACTCTATCAGCTCTTCATTTATGCAAGGCTCTCCGCCTGTTATGCACACACCGTCAAGCCATTTTTTTCTCTCAGCAAGAAATTTGAACAGTTCGTCCTCAGATATATCCTTACCCTTGCCCTCAACAATCTCAGGATTATGGCAAAAGCCGCATCTGAAGTTGCAGCCGCAAAGAAAGATAACACAAGAAGAAAAAGGAGAAAAATCGATCAAAGACAGCTTCTGCAGCCCTTTTATTTTCATATAAGCTGCTTGACCTGGTCCACATGGTGCGCCACTGTTACCAGATTATCGCTCCCATCATAGAGTAATATAGTTGGTATAGGCAGGCTTCCATCCTTGT
This sequence comes from Candidatus Nanoarchaeia archaeon, assembly GCA_035655475.1. Taxonomy (GTDB): domain Archaea; phylum Nanobdellota; class Nanobdellia; order Woesearchaeales; family JACPBV01; genus DASRUK01. The sequence continues at coordinate 233 of DASRUK010000112.1, read as the reverse complement.
TCCTTTCGATCTTGTCCTTAAGCTGCTTGTATACTTCCCTAAACTGCTTAAGCCCGTCGTCAGAAGACAGGTCGACAACATCGCCATCTGCCTTGGCAGAAAGGTATTCATTTGCAGCATGGCATTTTTCGCATCCAGGCAAGGTGTAGATCTGGTATCTGGTGATGACGCTGCTGTCGTTTGTAAGTATCTCTTCAGCTTGCTGTTCTTCACCTGCGGCAGCTGCCTGTATC
>DASRUK010000111.1:0-2092 GCA_035655475.1 Candidatus Nanoarchaeia archaeon | reverse complement strand
CTGCCGTCCTTTCTGCCGGAAGGAAATAGCCAGCGCAAAGTAAAGCCCCCAGGGGCAAATTGCCCTTATCAAAACCGTTTGAAGAAGATGCGCCGAGATATCTCATACCATTTTCTCCTATTGTTATCCTTGACTTGTTGCCATCAGGGGCAGTAACCTCAAGACAGGCCTGGATAGTTCCTGGCCATCCAGTGATAATGCAGTTATTTATCGAAAACCTTTCTCTTGCCCTTAGCATGCTTGTGTGTGAGTCCTCCATGCCAGCCAACTCTCCCATTCTTGCATAGTCTATCCCCTTCGTTTTTTCATGCAGTTTATGGGCAGCAGAGGCTATCTGTTGAACGTATCTGTCAGGGTTTTCTGTCTTCATCACGTTGACGATACATTGGATACCTTCAATTTCCGTTTCAAAATAAGCCATGAGAATATAGTTTAGATAACTATTTAAAAATATTTATAGCTTACAATTTATATTTTATATAAATTATAAATTTATCTTCTTTGCCCTTTCAGATATCCTGCCTAGCCAGACTGTTGCACCTACAGCAATAAATGTAACTATAACAGCATATGATATCATCGCAGGAATCGAGCTGTCTGTCCCAAATATCCTTGTAAAGATAGCCTGTATTGCAGTGTTCCATGCAAGCGCAGCAACAAGCCCAAACGCAGCTGTTATCAAAGAAGACAACTTATCGATAACCTCGTCCTTCATAGTATCACCCCTTAAAGCTTTATTGTTCTACAGCTATATTAAGTTATCCGCCGTCAGACCGTCATAGCTTCAATCCATTTGATAGTCTAAACAATATTTATATAGCCCTTACGCAATTAGCGTTGATAGGTGATAAAATGACATTCAAGGAACAGATAGAAAAGATAAAGGAAAATTGGTTGATATTGTTGATAGCAGTTATCGGTATTCTGCTGGTAGCCGGTTCAGGCAGCATCTCCAACAAGATGGCAAGAAATTTTGAAAGCCTTGCCTATGGCGGCGCTTATGATAAAGATATTGCACAAGAGGCTTACTATAGAGGGGCGATTGCTCCAGCGCCAAGCTCTGATTTTGCCCCAGAAGTTGACGAAAGAAAGATAACAAAGAGCGCTTCTTTATCGGCTGAAGTGAAAAGAGGCTTGTTTACAGAAGCTGATTCTCAGGTCAAAGCGATAATCAAATCATCAAACTCTTATTTGCTCAGCGAGAACTCAAACAAGTATGGCAGGGGTTTAGGCCAATATCGCGTCGGCTCATACCAGATAAAAGTTGAACAGGAAAAATATGATTCAGTACTCGCTCAATTGAAAACTATAGGAAAGATTACCTCCTTCAACGGCAACGCATTGGACATAACTGGAAGCTACACCAATGCTCAGATAAATCTTGAGACAGAAGAGGCAAGGCTTCAAAGATATCAAAAGTTATATGCTGAGGCAACGAGCATCACAGACAAGATAACCCTTGAAGATAAGATATTCGACCAGGAAAGAAGAGTAAAGTATCTTAAGGATTCCATAGAAAAGATGGACCAGAAGATAGATTACTCAACGATATACCTTAGCATAAACGAAAAGCAGTCAGGCTATGCAAACGTAGTGTTTGTCAAGCTCTCTGAGATTATCAGAGGATTTGTCTCAAGCGTAAACAACCTGTTGATGTTTATGGCATACATATTGCCCTGGGCAGTGGCTGTCTTTATAGTTAGTTGGGTTTATAGGCTGCACAAAAAAAAGAAATAATTAATAAAGCGTCATACTAGCCTGTGAAGGATGACGTTAAAATCCCTCACAGGAAAGGATGCTATAATAATTGTCGACAGAGGAAACACAGCCATATTCCATTCTCTTGAGATAGCAAAAAAGCTTGGAAAGACACAGGTTGTTATCCAAGACCAGGGAGCATGGCTCGTCTACAAGCAGTATCCAAAAAAGATTGGATTAGAATTGATTGTGTTAAAGACAGACTATGGCTTGATAGATGCAAAAACCCTTGCAGCTTCCATCGACAAAGACTCTGCCCTCCTCATCACCTCGATGGCAGGATACATCGCAGTCCAGGACATGGATGCTATATATAATATCTGCAAAAAGAAAG
>DASRUK010000110.1:0-4592 GCA_035655475.1 Candidatus Nanoarchaeia archaeon | reverse complement strand
TCTTCTCAACAACTTCGTAACCTTCCATCTTCATTTGAATTGGTTTTCTCATGTAGTTACAATGTAACTACAAGAACTAAATAAATATTTCGGTGCTCAAGTATATAATTAGAATTAGTGGGATAAAGCTAAACGATTACGTTTTTCCATTAACTTTATAAATATAAATATATTTCGAAGTTCAAGCAGGGATGGTACTTAGCTAACGGTTCCTTCGCAAGGAGTATGAACTGAGGAAAGTCCACCCACCAGCAGCAAGAAATTGCTGTTATGGCCACTTCATAAAGAAGGTGCAGTGATGTGCGGCAACCGCACAGAAACGAGACCACCTTAGAGGAGGATGAAAGTCGAGAAGGCTTTGGCGACGAAGCTGAGATAACCGGCTGACGCTCTTTAGGGAATGGATGAAACGGCGAGACCTGGCCGGTGCAAGGCAAAAAAGCCGCTTAGTTAAATGCTAAGGCAGATGATTATCATCTGACAAAAGGTGGCTTATTCCAACCCTGCCTTTTTTCTTACAAAGTCGTTAACTATTTAAATAAGGATATATTATCATCACCTATGGCAGGCGACAAGATAACAATGCCCTCAGGCATGGGCGGGCTTGTAAGGTATTTCGATGAGTATAAATCAAAGATAGAGTTCAAGCCAGGCCATATTGTCATTCTTTGCATCGTTGTTATCGTCATAATGGTGCTTCTTTATACCTATGGAAATAGGCTGCTTGGCATATGATACCAGGAGTAAATCCCAGGCAGATGCGCCAAGCGATGAGAAAACTTGGCATCCAGCAGCAGGATATTGACGCCACAGAGGTTATCATAAGAACCCCAGATAAGGAGATAGTTATTTCTAACCCCCAGGTCGCTAAAGTTAATATGATGGGCCAGGAAACCTACCAAATAGTAGGCCAGGCAGAAGAGCGGTCTATCTCAAAAGAGCCTGAGATAAATGAAGACGACATAAAGGCTGTTATTGACCAAACAGGCGTAAGCAAAGAAGAGGCAGAGCAGGCGATAAAGAAAAATAACGGCGACTTAGCCGCTGCCATATTGGAGCTTAAGGAATAACAAATTATTTAAACTTCTTATCAATTATGTATTACAATGGATAAGTTTGAGGAGCTTAGAGATAGCGCTAAAAAGAAATTGCAGGTTGCAGATCATATGCTCACCATGACTTACCCCATGGTTCAGGACCCAAAGCTCCTCATGGCAGTGATGGAAAACCTTTTCCTTGCCCTTTCAGGCTCGATAGGCGCTTTGCTTCACTTTGAAAGGATATATAAGCGCGTCCCACCCTTCCAAGACACCTTTGTGTCAAAGTTTACTGTCTTTAGGCAAAAATGCGCGGAGAGGTATAATATAGGTCATGAATATCTTATGATGATTGAGGAGATAAAAGAGCTTATAATGCAGCACAAAAAAAGCCCTGTTGAGTTCAAGCGTAAGAATTCTTTCGTCATATGCTCAGAAAGTTATAATATCCAAAGCATTTCTTTAGAGAAGATGCACAGCTACATTTCAAGGTCTAAAGTTTTCGTTAACATGATAAGTGATATAATCGATGAGGGGATGCAGTTGGCAGAGAAAGAATTGAGGGTAGCATGATAGAAGAGTCGCTTGAAGAGGCAAGAGAGGGGATAAAAAGGGTGGATCATCTTTTCTATGTCAGCCTGAAATACACCCGCACCGTGGATATGATGAGAAATCTTATCGATAGGATAATAAGCACATTCGATGCTTCTTTTGATTCATTATTGCAATTTGCAGAGCAAAAGAAAAAGATTGCTTCAGCCCCAGAGACCCCTGCTACAAAGGCAGAGGCTGTAAGCAAGCTTTATCCAAACACCAAGAAATATACTGATTTATATCTTCTGCTAAGGAAACTTACAAGAGAGCCCTATACCAAACGGGAAGAGTATAGGCGGCATGTCACCATGATCTCAACTGTCGGCGACAAGATCGTTGAGACTGACATAGATATATTGAAGGATTATTATGACAAGATTGCAGAGTTTTTGCGCTTTGTAGAGGAAACTATAAGAGAATGATAGGCTACGAGCAGCTCCTGAAGAAAGGATTTAGTAAGCAGGAGGCGATGAAGACTATAGGGATTCTGGCAAAAGCAGAGCAAAAAAAGTCAGCAAGGATCCGGTTTCTTGATTCTATAATCTATTGGGTCCTGCTTTTCGTGGCGATAATCGGCAATATGGTGATAGCCATAATCCTCATCCCGTTTATATTGACCTTTAGGCCAGTACCCTTATTTTTTATCATAGCCCTTCTTGCAGCGATGTTTGGCTTTTTGATGGACACCTTGATAAGAGACATAGAAAGCATAGAAAAAAAACATCTGATAATCGCATGGCTGTTCATACCCTCTCTTGCAGTCATCAACATCTTTTATATGACTTCATTTACCGATCACCTGGTGGATGTTTTTAGCATGAGTCTTACCATGCCTTCGCCCTTCTTTATCAGCTTTGTATATGTGATGGCCTTCACCTTGCCATATATATTTCACGACCAGCTGCAGGTTTTTTATAAGAGAATGTCTGGTTAAAAAGGGCCGCCAGCGGGAATCGAACCCGCTTCACGGGATCCACAGTCCTGTATTCTACCATTAAACTATGGCAGCCATCTATCTTTCAGAATAATAAACCACTTATAAACTTTACTGCTTATTTACTTCTTCTCTTTAGGCATATTATCTATAGCCTGATAAAAAAAATTAAAAATGTGCTTAAATCTTATTTTTCCTTTAGGCACTCGACAGCGATGATATTGAGGCTCTGGTTCTGGAACATAATCGGAACCTGCTGGCAAGTCGATGCCTGCTGCATTAGCTGAAGGATAGCCTGAGTGTAACCTGCCTGAAGGCCGTTTTGGTACACATTAAGCTGCTCTTGTGCTTTTCTTTCGTTGTAGCTATCCAATCCTATGTATCCAAGCGCTGCTATCAATGCGACAGCGATTATTATCAGCGCTGTAGTCTGTTTGTTTTTATCCATTCTTTTCCACCTCATGCTCTTTTATTCTTAAAATAAAACCTAGCGTTATATATTATGTTGCCTTTTCCGCTAAATTCCCTAAAGGAAGCTGACTTGCATCCCTTAAAAGTGATCTTATTTTCAGTCAACAGTATAAGTGTGCCGTCTTCTTCAAAAAGGCAATAATCCTGGCTTACATTTTTAATGATATCCTTGATGGTCGCAAGGAAGGTTTGACCTTGATTACCTGGCATTTGCTCAAATGCTTGAGGAAGAAGAGGATTGTCCAAGTTAAGGCTGTAGAAGCCAAGATTACCTCTTTTTTTATATATCAAAAGATTATCCTTGACAAGAGATTGCAGTGAATTAAAGACCCATGGCTTACTTTTCTTTTTTGCTTGCTCCATTATCTCTGAGATGATATAGTCAGCATGTGGAGCGCTCTGCCATACCTTTAGAAGGCTGAGTCTTTCGTGCATAGGGTGATTATTTTATTACTTACTTAAATATTTAACTGTAGCTTAGTTGTTAATTAGTAATATTTATTAAGATAACTATCATTACTTAGAAAAATATCCTAAAAATCAGCTGAAATGTCTAGACATAGTGCATGGTTAGGACACTTTCTTCTGCAAGCGGATTTTTAGGATGCTAGAGAGACGAGCGTAATATCTACAGGACTAAAGTCCGCAGTTTTAGGCTCTGACATAATTGAGGGATTGATATTCGCTTTAGAAAACCTGCGAAGGCATTATGGATCAATCCTCCAGTCTTATAGTAAATGTATGGTTGCTGCTCCTAAGTATTAGGCCTAAGTCCTTTGTTGATATAAGGTACCTGCCATGTAGGGCAATCTTTTCTTCTTTTTGATTACTCAGATTATAGCGTATCTTACCTTTATCAAGAAAGTCTATGATGCTCCAATTATACGATGAATCGTCGACTGACAAGACAATGGTCGAATTTTTAGCAAAAGAGCCCTGAAACTCTATGGTTATATTGCCGCTATAAACAGAGCTGTCTTCTAAAACCGCAAAACCGGTCGGATCCCTTATAAAGAAAGCGATGGCTATTATGGAAATAATGGGAAGCGCTAGAGAGATGGCATTTTTTATGTTCATCGTTTTCTCCTGGTGTAATGGTAGAATATAAACCATACCACATTTATGACAATGATGACAGATATTATCATCCCTTTGGATGAAAATTCAGGTGATTGCCTGCTTATAGCATGTCCTGTTATACCTATTATCTCTACATCTATTTTACCTTCGCCAATATTTGTGATTATCTTTTTCTCATCAGATTTGCTTCCGTAGGACAAGACGAGCCGGCCTTGGTAGGCATCTGCTTCTACATCCTTTGTGTCCCAATAGCTGACCATCTCCTTTTTCTCAAGAGGACTAAAGTCAGTGGAGATGCTTTTTATGTTTGCCAAAGGAGAGCCATCCTTTTCGTCGATAAGAAGCATCGAGCTTGCGCCTTCCACTTTTATGTTTCCAATGTTTTCAACGAGGATGTTGAATTTAGCTATGTCTCCAAGCTTAAAGTCCCTGACTGAGATATCCAAAGGTATAAGCAGGAAGTCTTTTACAAATAG
>DASRUK010000109.1:0-40600 GCA_035655475.1 Candidatus Nanoarchaeia archaeon | reverse complement strand
TCTTCTCAACAACTTCGTAACCTTCCATCTTCATTTGAATTGGTTTTCTCATGTAGTTACAATGTAACTACAAGAACTAAATAAATATTTCGGTGCTCAAGTATATAATTAGAATTAGTGGGATAAAGCTAAACGATTACTGTTTTGTGATGGATGATCCTTATCGCTGATTTTTGTCCTGGCTGCGGGTCTTTTGCAAGAGTCAATTTTCGCTTGCACACAAAAAACAAAATTATTTAAACAGACCTTCTTCTCTCCCCTTAAGGGTGCAAGCAGATGGAGACCAAAAGGGATTGCAGGTTTTTTAAAGGAAGCAAGCCATGTGCTTATCATAAGTCCGACGGTTCTGTGTGCGCCAGCTGCAGGTTCTATGATGGAGTCAAAACCCGGATACTAGTGATAAATCTGGTTGGTATTGGAGATGTCCTTAGGACCACGTCCTTGCTTGAACCGCTCAAGGCCAAATATGAAGGTGCAAGCATAGTATTCCTGACTTCCCAGAATGTCTATGATCTGCTAAAAAATAATCCCTTAATCGACGAACTGCTGGCTTTAAACCTTGAGAGCTCCCTGAGACTACAAGCTTCCAAGTTTGATGTCTTGATCAATCTTGACAAATCTGCTGAAGCGGCAGCCCTTTCCTGCCTGATCAGGGCTGACACCAAGCTAGGTTTTGGGCTTAAGGAAGATGGACTTATCTTTGCCATGAACCCTGGATCGCAGGCTGCAATGGATATGGGCCTTTCTGATGAGCTGAAGATAGCGAATAAAAAAACCCAGCAGCAGCTTATGTTTGAGATCAGTGAGATGGAGTATAATGGCCAAAGACCAACCTTGATCCTCTCAAAGGAAGCATTAGATAACGCCAAAAAGTTTCTGGTAAAAAATAACATTAAAAGCGAGGACTTGGTTGTTGGATTTAACACAGGATGCTCAAAAAGAGTCTTTCCAAACAGGGAATGGACAATAGAAGGCTTTGTCGGGCTTGCAGAGCTGCTTTATAATAACCTTAATGCAAGAGTAATATTGCTAGGCGGCCCTTCAGAGCAGGAGAAGAATCGAGAAATAGCACTGAAAAGCCAGGTTCCGATCATCAACGGAGGAGTCCATCCAATCGACGATTTTGCAGCGCTTGTCGGCAGCTGCGACCTGATAGTATCAGGAGATACCTCTGCAGTGCATATAGCTGTCGCACAAAACAGGCTGGTGATAGCTATTTTCGGATGCGTTAATCCTAATGAGATAGAGCTGTATGGGGATGGAAGGAGAATTATGTCTGACCTTGATTGCGCGCCCTGCTACAAACAAAATTGTGATAAAGATATCGAATGCATGAGAAAAATTAGCGCTGATCATGTATATAAGGAGATAATCGGCTTACTTCAGGAAAAAAAGATCGCTGTAAAGAACCGCATAGTGAGGGAGGTTAGTGAAGATGACTAAGATAGTGTTGATTTCACCGCCTTTTGGAGAAGAGGAAAGCGCGGGCAAGACAGAAAGCATGAAAGCTGTGCTAAATATTATCCCGCCGCTGGGCCTTTGTTATATAGCGGCCGTACTTGAGAAAAACGGATATGATGTAAGTATCATCGAAGGCCAACTGGATATGACTTATGAAACTGTTATCAAGGAAGCAATAAGGCAGAAGCCGGATGTTGTCGGGATGTCTATCTTAACCCCAATGCTCGGCATGGTAAAAAAAATCGCCCAGAATATCAAGAAAGAGCTTCCAGATACCTTGGTCGTGGTGGGTGGGAGCCATGTCACTGCCCTTCCTGCACAGACACTGCAGGCAGAATGTTTTGATGCTGCAATCATCGGAGAGGGAGAATACACTTTTTTGGACTTTGTTAATGATCATGAAAAGAACAACTCTGCCAATCTTGCCCAGATCAAAGGCCTTGCTTTCAAGAAAGGCGGCCATGTAGTCATCAACGAAAGGAGGGAATTTATCAAGAACCTGGATGAGCTTCCTTTTCCCGCCAGGCATCTTCTGCCTCCACTTTCAAAATATAGGCCAACTCCAGCTTCTTATAGAAAACTTCCAGCTACCCACATGATGACGTCAAGGGGATGCCCAAGCCTATGCACATTCTGCGACCGCTCAATATTCGGTTCGACATACAGGGAAAGAAGCCCTGAAAATGTCGTTGCTGAGGTCGAAGAGCTCGTCAACAAATATAAGATAAAGGAAATCAAATTTTTTGACGACACTTTTACCTTGAACAAAAAGAGGCTTTATTCCATCTTTGCATTGATGAAGGAGAGAGGCATAAATATCCCCTGGACTTGCCTAACAAAAGCCAACAGGGTGGATGAGGAGATGCTTACGGCAATGAAAAATGCAGGATGCTGGCAGGTCCTTTTTGGATTTGAAAGCGGCAATCCTCAGGTACTTGCCTCGCTTAAGAAAGGGACAACTATACAGGACAACCAAAGGGCTGCTGACTTATGCAGAAAGGTCGGACTTAGCATGAGGATAGACTATCTTTGCGGAACGCCCATGGAAACAATGGAAACGATGAGACAAACGCTTGAGTTTGCCAAAAAGATCAATAGTGACTTTGCACATTTCAACAAATTCACCCCACTACCCGGCACAGAGCTTTATCATAACCTGCTAAAAGAGGGCTATAAGTTTGATATCGAAAAATATTGCTCACAACTTGATCATTCAGAGGTCATCTATGCTCCAAGTTCTGTAGATAAGCAAGAATATGCAAAATTCCTCGATAAATCCTACAAGGAGTATTATCTTAGGCCGAAATATATCGCAAAACAGCTTGCAAATATAAGGAGCATAGAGGATATGAAGAGAATGTGGCGAGGATTTAGGGCAATCACCCAGTTGTAGAATAGTTTTAAAATAGTTCTATCACAAGGTGTATGTGTCAGAATTGCCTTGCTCAAAGGCAAGCGAGAGAAGTATCACAAACAGGGTATCTTCAGAGTATGAAAATTCATGCATCTCATATGGCTCTAAAACAAACATATCATTCTCCTTAAAATCATAGTTATCCTCTTTGCCAGTCTTGAAGTTAAGGACGCGCAGATGACACCTTCCCCTGTACACATAGAACAGCTCATCCTTTACCTTATGATAATGGTTGCCGCTGGTTATCCCTTTTTTTCTCTCGGCGACGTTTATCTCCTTCCATTTATCGCCTCTTGCCAGCTCCCTGAAAATTCCCCTCTCATCACTATGCTCAAAAGGTACATCAATTATTTTCATATCAATCCTGCCCTCAGTTTCAAAACTTTGATCCCATATTGCCAGCCATATCTTAGCAGAGTAGGAATATCATCTGCGGTCTTTGACCTGCCCCTTGACCTGTCCCTGAACTCATAGCCTACCTCTGTCATCCTTATCCCTTTTTTATGACACTTATAGATGAACTCGACAAAATATTCGCCATAACCATATGCTGGAAAAGGCACTGCATCAAACACTTTCCTGTTTACAGCAATAAATCCGCTGTCTGTATCTTTTATCGGAAGCCAAAGCACAAAAGACGCAAAAATGTTAAAAAGCTTGCTTGTGACTATGCGCGTCATGGTCCTTTTATCGCTACCAATCCCCACATATCTTGAAGCAATGGCGAGGCCATAGTGATCAAGCCTCTCAACAAGCCTTGGAATCAGTTCCGGGGGCTGGGTTGAGTCACAATCCATCCAAATGATGATGTCGCCAGTGGCAGCTTTGATGCCTTTGCCTATAGCAGAGGCTATTCCCCTCTCATCTATCCTTCTTATCAGCTTTATCTTCTTATCTCTTTTTGCCAGCTCTGACACGAGTTTCCATGTCAGATCCGGGCTGTTATCGTCAACAACGATTATCTCCTTTAGATTACCTGCGCTTCTTTTTATCCTTTGTATCATGTCTTTAATATTATCTTTTTCTTCATATGTCGGCAGGATCACTGATATGCTTTTCATTTTGCCAGTGATAGAATCTCCTCAACTACTGTCTGGACTTGCTCTTTACTCAAGTTATCCCCTGAAGGAAGCTGGATACCTGTTCTGGACAGCTTGTCTGCAACAGGGAAAAGTCCACTTGTGGCAGGAAACCGTTCGTCTTTTTTCATGAATAAGGGTTGCCGATGCATCGGTGTAAAAAAGTTCCTGGTATCGATCCCTTTTTCCATAAGCTTTCTTTTAACCTCGTCCCTGCTTGCGCCGAACGAATCATCAATAAGCATGGAATAAAGCCAGTAGACATTCTTTGCCCATGCGTTCTGCGGCGGTCTGACTATCCCGGGGATATTTTTAAACAAAGAATCATAAATCCTGCAGACCTTCATCCTTTCATCTATCAGCTCTTCAGCGTTTTCCATCTGTGCAAGGCCAATTGCTGCCTGCAGATTTGTCATCCTATAATTAAATCCAATCTCAAAGTGTGAGAATCTCGGCTCAGCAAAAGCCATATTCTTTATCAGTTTTATCTTCTTTTCAACAGAGGCATCATCAGTGACAACCATGCCTCCTTCACCTGTTGTCAAGATCTTGTTTGCATAAAAACTAAAGCAGCCGATATCTCCAATTGACCCCACCTTTTTTCCCTTATACAGAGCTCCGTGAGCCTCAGCACAGTCTTCGATGACATAGATGCCATGCTTCTTTGCGATTTCCAATACCGGATCCATATCGACAGGATGCCCATATGTATGCACGGCGATGATTGCTTTGGTCTTGCCTGTTATCTTGCTTTCAATCTTTTCGGGATCGATATTCCATGTGTCCATCTCGGCATCGACAAGGACAGGTCTTGCATTTGTATATATCACTGAGTAAGGAACAGCTATCATAGTGAGATCAGGTATTATCACCTCGTCTCCTCTTCCTATGCCCAGGGCTTGAAGAGCAAGATGCAAAGCAGCAGTGCCGTTAGAACAGGTTATCGCATGCTTTGAGCCAGTGAACGATCTGAACTTATCCTCAAACTTGGCGATATAATCTCCAAGAGAGGATATCCATCCTGTCTTTATGCAGTCTGTAACATAGTTTAGCTCATTTCCGGACAGTTTTGGCTCACATACGGGTATTTTCATCTTAGACCTCGTATAAAAAGATAGTATTTCCTATCTTCTTAACTGGTTTATATCCTGAAAGCCAATCGAAACAATCAGGATTATTTAATTGTTTGGTTGGATGAAGGTAGGTAATGCTTATGGCAACAAGCCCTTCCTGCCTGCTGCAATTTTCAACGCTTTGTTTCAAATTCCCATAGTATGCAATGTACGAATAATTTAATCCGTAATAGTCTGGACTGCCCTCCCCAAAGTAGGCAAGTTTCAAGCCCTTTAAGCTATTTGCCTTGGCATAGTTGCCGAGTGCTTTTAAGTCCTGGCCAACGTCAAAGCTGGGACCTGACAAAAAGAAGTGCCCTTCACCAATAGCCGCTTCATTAAAATATGCAGGATGGCTGGGAAAAGCAAGGATCGAACCCATGACAAACCAGGCAGCAAGCGCTATAACTGGGAAAATTATCTTTTTTTCTCTTGAATTAGCAAGTTTGCTCACAAATACAAACATGAAAGGGTATATCGGAAGAAGATATCTTATGCCGCCCCACATTGTCCCTGAACTGAAATACAGGAAGAGGGCAATAGGGATTATCAAAAGCATTATATTATCACCTATACTATCCGTATACTTTTTTGACAGAGCAATCGAAAGGATGATAAGCAATATCAAGGCGATGGGGGTACGAAGCAGGAAATTCTCAAGATAATAAAAATAATTATCTCCGTTTTCATGTAGTTTCCCATTTAAATAGCCGCCCAGGAAGATTGGATTTTCATATTTTCTAACGGCTCCCATAAAATTCTTAAGATAAGGATAGGGGATGAAAGTTGGAACATTATTGAGATAATAAGAGCCTGCGTTTCTTGCCCATGCAGGAAAGCCCTGAGATATCGATTCAGAATTGAATTTAGCCTTGTCAAAGTAGTGTACCGGGTCATCAGCAAGGCTTTTTCCCAGAGGAGTAAATGTGCCCTGGAAGAGGAATGCCATATTGATCATTATATATGAGGCAACCAAGATAACTGCAAATGCTATAGCCGCTTTTTTTGCCTTATCAAACGACCTTGCTTTAAATGCAGGATAAGCCAGAAATAATACAAAGACAGGTATCAACAACAAAGCAGTCAATTTTGTTACTTGAGCAAGCCCAAACAATAAGGATGTAACCAACAAATCTGTCTTTTTCTCAAACTTGAGATATCTCCATAAGAAGTAAGTTGAGCCGAACATAAAGCATACTGCTGCTAGGTCAGAGGTGGCTGAAGCGGATTCAGCAAGAATATTAGGACTGAATGTGTACAATATCAAGGACAGTATCCCTGCTTTGGTGCCATAAAGGTCGCTTGCCCATCTGTAGACAAAAAAGCCAAGAAGCAAACTTAATAGCAAAGGGAAGATCCTTGCGAAAAAGACCATAATTCCTGAATTGGAATTAGATTTGTAAAGAAAATCAGCACCAAGTTTCATGAACTCATTATCCAGGTATAGATCATAATAGCCTGAAGGTATGTTTGGCTTTAGCAAAAATAAGGGTAGTCCACTGATAACCTTAGCAAAAGGCATCGTATCATCGGAGAAAAAAATACCTTTGGTCAGTATCAGATAACCCTGTATGATATATGCTGTTTCATCCACCGAAACTGTTCTGTATGCAGCATAGAATAAATTAAACCCCAAGATCAAAAGCAACAAAATAACTACTATGTTTCTTTCTTTAGACATTCTCTCTCCAATAGTCCAGAGTATCCTTTATCGTCTTATCGAAAGGAATATCCGGTTCCCATCCAGTGGCCTTCTTGAATTTGGACACGTCCGGGATTTGGAGAGTAACATCTGAAGGTCTTAGGAGTTCTTTTTCAACTCGTATTTCCGGCTTAACCTTAGTAAAAGTCAGGAGCTTTTCGAGCATCTCCCTTATAGTCATAGTTGCATTGCCGCCGATATTATAGACTTCACCTGGCTCGCATCTTTCAAGGAGAAGGTAGTAGGCTCTTACCATGTCCCTGATGTCAAGGAAGGTCCTTATACTCTCAAGGTTTCCAACGTGGATAACTGGCTTTTGATGCCCTTTCTCAATCTCCGCAACCTGTTTTGCAAAGGATGACAGCGCAAATACGCTTCCACGCCTAGGGCCGGTATGGGTAAATGCCCTGCTTCTCACTGACTTAAGTCCATAGCTCTTGAAATATTGAAAGGAAATAAGATCTTCTCCAACCTTGCTCACTGCATAAGGGCTCTGAGGCCTTAGAGGATTAGTCTCTTTTATCGGAAGCTCACCTTCGGTCACCTGGCCATATACCTCTGAGGATGAGCATATATGAATCCTTGGATCAATTTTAGCATGCCTGACAGCTTCGAGCAAGTTTATGGTGCCCATGACGTTTGTCTCTATCGTGTCATTTGGCGCCTTAAAACTTGTAGGGACATAGGACTGAGCAGCCAGATGATAGATGCGGTCTGGCTTAATCTCAGCGATAATATCATAAATGCTTTTGCTATCCCTCAGGTCTCCATCGGCTAGCTCAACCTTATCTAATATTCCCTTAATATTGTCCAGGGGGCTTCTCCATCTTTTTAGGCCGAAAATCTGGTGCTTTTCCCTGAGCAGAAATTCAGCCATATGGCTTCCAACAAATCCGGTTATCCCTGTTATAAATATCTTCATGGAATCATAGCAACCGGGGATAATATAAAAATCTTATGGTAGAATTTTCAGCTTAACAGTCCTTTTTTTTGAAGCTCGTCTGTAGCATCATCAACCCTATCGACAGCATCGACTGAGCCTGCCCAATCGATAAGCTCCCCCATACCCGCGCTAAAGCTTACCTTGGGATCAAATCCAATCTTATCCCTTATCTTTGATATGTCGGCAAAACAATGCCTTACATCCCCTTTCCTGAACTTGTATGCAAGTTTAGGCATGATACTTTTTTTATACAATCGTGATATAGTCTCAGCCACCTCGAGGATGCTTATCTTATTTCCGGTCCCTACGTTGAACACCTCATAGTCAGCACTTTGGTGCTTCATCGCAAGGATGTTTGCATCTGCGATATCATGCACAGATATGAAATCCCTGCTTTGGTTGCCGTCTTCAAAGATGATAGGGGGATTTGCATTCTTTATCCTGCTCATGAATATGGCAGCTACACCTGTGTAAGGATTGCTGAGGCTTTGCCTTGGCCCATAAACATTGAAGAAGCGCAAAGCAACAGAAGGAATGCCATATGTCTTTCCAATATTAAGAACCATGTCTTCCTGATCTTTCTTTGTTATCGCATAAATCGAATTAACTTCTTGGGTTTTTGATTCCTTTGTGGGGATCGGCTTGCAATGCTTATCACATACAGGGCAATGCAGCTCCCAGTCATTCTTCTGCATCTGGCTCTCAGGCCTTAAAGGCGGATGGACCTCGCCACAGTTTTCACATTCATAGCTGCCTTCTCCATAGGTACTCATGGAACTTGCAACAACCAGCTTTTTTACATCATGCTCTGAGTTAACAAGTATGTCCAGCAGATTTGAGGTGCCAAGGGTATTTGCCTCGACATAACGCTTTATCTGATACATGCTTTGCCCTACTCCCACCAAAGCAGCCATATGAAAGACAACATCCATATCTGAAACAGCATCCTTCAAAGCACCTGCATCATTTACGTCCCCTCTTATGAATTCAGCCTTGGGATCAAGATAGTCAGGCATCTTATCACCATGGACCTGAGGCTCAAGACTATCAAATATCCTGACGTCGTTGCCTTGCTCTATGAGCTTGTCCACAATAAAAGAACCAATGAAACCGGCTCCCCCTGTAACAAGAATTTTCCTGCTCATGGAAGATATTGTGACTCATAATTGTTTATAAAACTTATCAATTATAAAATACAAACTAATTTAAAATATGCCCTGTTCTCTGGATAGCCTATGGAGAAAGTGGTAATATCCTGCCCCAGACCAAGTGATTACCTTAGGATGTATCACTTAAGCAACAAGGAAAGATTTACCAAGTGGGGATTTTTCAAGCAGGTGGTCCTGTCGCCTGTCGTTCCTGGCTGGGATATCCTGGTCGCGAAGGCAAACGGTGACTTGGCTGGATTTATCTTCCTAAGGGACAGATCGATCTATAGGTTATGCGTGAATGCTTTACATAGGGGTAAGGGCATCGGAAAAAAACTGATCCCAAGCCATGCGCTTTTCTCAGAGACAAACAGGAAGGATGCTGTTAAATTTTGGGAAGCAAGCGGCTTTCGGATGGTCCGTGAAAGCAAGGGGGTATGGAAATTTGAAAGGCGCTGAATCGCTCTCGGTCATCTTACCCTCATATAATGAGCAAAATAATGTTGGCGAACTTATCCGCCGGGTAAAAAGCCAATTGCAGGCATTGAATATCAAATTTGAGGTTATTGTGGTAGACGGAGGTTCAAGAGATAATACTGTAAAAGAAGCGGCAAAAGAGGGTGCAAAGGTTATCATACAGAAAAGCAAGGGATATGGGGGAGCACTTCTTGAAGGTTTTGCCTTGGCAAAGGGGGACTATGTCCTAACAATGGATTCTGATATGAGCCATGATCCTGTTTTCATAAAAAATCTTTGGATGCAAAGATCATATGCAGACATCATCATCGCCTCAAGATATGTCAAGGGAGGCAAAGCCAAGATGTCATTGTCAAGAACTTTTCTCAGCAAATCTTTAAATGCATTTTTTGCGAGAGCACTGTCGCTGCCACTTAAGGACCTTTCCAGCGGATATCGCATGTATAAGAAAGAGGTCGTGGGTGAAAGCCTGCAGCTAAAAGGGACAGACTTCAATATCCTTCAAGAGATAGTGGTACAGGCTTATAACAATGGCTGGATTATAAAAGAGGAACCTTTCTATTACAGGCCAAGAAAATTTGGAAAGTCTAAGGCCAAGTTAGCAAAATTTGCCTGCTCTTACCTGATCACTTTAGGGAAGATGTGGAAGATGAGAAATTCGATAGAGGCAGCAGATTATGATGACAGGGCTTATAATAGCAAAATACTGCCCCAAAGACTTTGGCAGAGAGCAAGGCATAAAGTAATAATGAGTTTTCTAGCTCAATCGTTTAGACCATCTGAAAAACCGTTGATCGTAGATATCGGGTGCGGTTCAAACAAGCTTATACAACAACTAAATAATTCGATCGGGATCGATATCATGCTCAAGAAACTGATGTTTTTAAGGAGCAAGAACAAGAATCTTTTGCAGGCATCCATATTTAACCTACCTCTGAAAAGTGATTCGATTGATTGCATCATCTGCTCTGAAGTGATCGAGCATCTGCAAAAAGGAGAGCAACCTTTCCTTGAGATCACAAGAGTCCTAAAAAGAGGAGGTATACTGATCTTAGGCACACCTGACTATAGCAGGGCATCCTGGCATATCATCGAATGGATATATAGCAAAATCCTTCCAAATGCCTATGCAGATGAGCATATATCTCCTTATTCAAGAAAATCCCTTAAAAAATTGCTGGGTAAGCACGGTTTTAATGTGGTGGGCTCGAGGTATGTCTTTGGGTCTGAACTCATACTAAGAGCGATCAAGAAGTAGAATAAAGGGCATATTTTGCGTTTTCGTAAATACTTTTCTGTTGTAGTCTCATTGGTTTTTCAATCAGAATATACTGGAAACCATACTTATCCTGCAGACGTGCAATATCCTCTTTGGTAAGGCTTTCAAAGCCTACCTTAAGCTCGTTTTTTCGGTTTATTGCTGATCTGAACTCGATGTTACTGGTTATATCAGAAAGCCTGTTTCTCCATTCTATCATCTGGTCACTTTGAAAAGGCATGGACTTAAAATCGACCACTATGGCACGCATTGCTTTTACCCTGAAATCTTCAAGGTAAGGAGGAATCAAAAAAACAGAGTCATCAGGAGTGTTTTGTCTTATCCATGAATACATGTTATCTTTTTCAGGCTCCAGTGACTTAAACTGGGCGATGACAGCTATAGAAAGAATGCAGAAAGCAATCGCCACAGAAGGGATTACAAGTTTGTATATCTTCATTTTTCTAAGTGTATGGATATAATATACAGCAAGAATAAAGAAGATCCACAGGTAATCCGAGAATATCCTTCGGAAAAATTCTGATGAGATGAAATTTTTGCCAAAAAGGATAAAAGCAAAGAAAGTAAGCCCTATGCTCGCCAGGCAGGCGTATGACATAGTTGAGGTATAGCCTGCAAATTTTTTCTTGATAAATAACTCATATATCAGATAAAATGGGACGATCACAATCAATATATGGTCAAATAAGGATGCTAAGGTAATGGCCAGCAACACTGATGGGGATGACGCAAAACTTTTGCTAAAGTGGTTTGCAATATAGATAAGCAGTATTATCCTGACAAGTATTATCATCCTGAAAAATTGAAGCTTCATAGCCAGCTCTATTGGGAACACCTCAACCAATAAATAACCCAGGAAAAAGTAGATCGCTGCGCAGATCAACATGAGATAGATATCATGGTTCATCTTTGATTTTCCGGCATCTCTTAGTGAATATAAAAATAATAAAGTGAGTATAGAAAAGCTGATGTATGATATCAGACTGAATTGGGAAGGGATAAGATGCCATGGAATCCTGATCCATGCAAATGTCAAGATAACCTCACTTGCGCTGCTTCTTTGAGAAAATTCGATTAACAGCAAAGGTATGATGCTAAGCAGGGCTGGCGAATAGAACACAGAGCCTACGGCAAATATCTTTATGCTTGAAAAACGATCCCTGACAAGTATCACTGTAGATAAAAGGATAAGGGCACTAATCCCGATAAGCAGGTGCAGGAAAGTGGACAGGCCAAGCATAAGGAACATGATATTGTACCTTTTCCTGAGGAAAAAAAAAAGCGCCCATATGGAAAGAGTGATCGATATGTGGGAAGGTGTGAAGAAAGGGGCAATTATCGCAAAATCACCTATGAGCTTCCATACGCTGAAGAGGACCAAAAAGCAGGATAGATAGGAACTTAGCCTGTCCTTGAACAAAAGCTGGGATATATAGAATATCCCAAGGACAAGAAAGAAGGTATTGACTATAAAAAGCAGTAGAAAAGTACTCTTGATCGAAAGCACTGGCAGGAAAAAAGATATCAAGTAATAAAAGTATGTCCTGACATTAAAACCAGTCTGCGTGTTCAGGAACCAATCATTCTTTAGATAATCATTATCAATAAATTTCTGGATGCTTGGAACATATTCATAAGGATCTGATGCATAAAATGAATATCCCTTCACAAGCATGTACAACAGCACCATCCCGATGAGTATGGAATATATTTTTATCCTATCCTTGTGCCTGTTGAAAAGATTATGCATCGATGTGGATAGTAGGGATTTACTTAAAAAATTTACTAAACAATAATTTAAAGTCACTGATTACTGCCTCTTTTTACCAAGAAGCATAAATCCGTATATCATCCCAAAGGGAACAACCCAAATAAAAGCAACAAGCCTGACAAGTAGAGCAACGTTCAACGGGAGAGCGATACCTGCCCCAAAAAGAGATGAGGCCCACACAGTCACTGCTTCCCTGACGCCAAGCCCTGCAGGGGTTATCTGAAATATTATTGAGATATTTGATATGACTGCCACAATCATGCAGTAGATGAACGGCAAGCGAAATCCGACTGCACGGAACGCAAAGAATATGCTGAATGCAAATGCCGCAGAAAACAAAACCTCGATCGCAATCAGCTTGATTATCCCTGAAGGCTTATTCTTGATTATGGACCACCCTTCCAGAATCTTAGCTATGTATCCTGCAAGAAATCCCCTTGTAAACAACCTTGTGATGATGCTGTGAGGAAAGATGAAGATCACAAGAGAACCAAACGTGCAGATAGAGAATATCGCAAAAAGCAGGCTATTGAAGGTATTGGTTGCGGCAAAAATAAAGATAAGAGATATCAAACCAAGCAATCCATAGACGGCAAAGGAAATGACCGCCGTCGAAGCCATCGTCGCGATGAACTGGTTATACGGAAAGTCATAATGCTTTTTTAGGTAGATAGCCCTAAGCGAGGTTCCTCCCTTGAATGGAGTTAGATAATTTCCCATGGAAGTGACCTGCGACAGGCCGAACCATTCCTTAAAGGAAAGCCCGATGTTGAAGATGTCGCAGAATATCTTGACCCTTATCCCGTTTAGGATCGCTGATATCCAGGAGAAGATGGATAAAACCAGAAAAACCTGGAAAGTCAATCCCTTAAAATCATAAGGATTTTTTTGAAGGTAAAGAAAGGCAAGAACAGCCGCTATGATAACTGCAGCGATGGAAAAGATCCTTGCCTTACCGAGTGTCATCGGTCCTAATCATAGCAAAGAATTTATAAAGGTTTTCTTCATATCTACATTTATGCCAACAGCCAAAATTGTAGCCAAGAACGTCGGGAGCCTGCTTTTTGCAGACACCCTGGGCAGGGTGCTTTCCTTCCTGCTATTTGTCTTGATTGCAAGATACCTCGGAGATGTCGGCCTTGGCAAATATTCGTTTGCCTTTGCATTCTCGGGATTATTTTTCATCTTCTCTGATCTAGGAGTGACAACCCTTATGACCCGGGAAGTGTCAAGGGATAGGCAAAAGGCCCAGGAGTACCTGATGAACCTGGTTGTGCTGAAGCTTTTTATCGGCAGCCTTCCGTTGATCGCATCCACGATCGCCATCTTCTTTCTTGCAGAGTCGACAGATGTTATAATCCTAGTCATGCTTTCCTCGATCACACTCTTCCTTGACAGCTTTTCGCTGATATTCAAGAATGTATTCTCTGCTTTTGAAAGGATGGAGTTTTATTCAGCAGCAAACGTAATCGAGCGCCTCATTGCAGTCATCATAGGATCCATTTTGATATTGAAAGGATATGGCTTGATATCATTGTTTATCGTGCTGGTGATATCTTATTCAGCAAGCCTCGGTTTTTCCATGTATGTGGTATCTAAAAAGTTTGCCAAGATAAGATTTAAGATGAACCCTAAATTTTGGCAATTCTTTGTCAAAAGATCACTTCCTTTCTGGTTTACTGTATTTTTTATGACCATCTATTACAAGATGGACGTTGTCATGCTGACTAGCATGAAAGATTATGCGACAGCAGGCCTTTACAGCGCGGCATACAAGATAGTCGATGCATTCTCGTTCATATCATTTGCAGCTGTGGCAGCGATATTTCCCACGATGTCCCATCTTCATCTAAATGAAAAAGGCAAACTTCAGATGTTATACCATAGGTCATTTTACTACTTATTCGTCGTCGGCCTGCCCATCGGCATAGGAGCAGTTGTTCTTGCTGACAAGATAATCCTCCTCATCTACAAAGAACCCTTTCTTGCATCGGTGCCTGCGCTGCAGATACTTATATGGACAGAGGTGCTTCTGTTTGTAAATTACCTTATGGGCTACCTTCTAAACTCGATCGACAAGCAGAGGCTGTTTACCTATACCGCAGCAGCAGCTGCCGGAGGAAATCTATTGCTGAACTTTATCCTCATCCCTAGATACTCAATAATCGGTGCATCTATAGCAACAGTCCTCACCCAAGTGATAAGTTTTTTATTCTTATACCATTATTGTTCAGCGAACGGATATCGAGTTGGCCTTAAAAAAGTGATTATAAAGCCTTTGGTCGCAGGCATAGCGATGGGAATTGTCATCTATATTATCAGAGGGCTTAATCTATTTATCATACTTCCAATAGCGATCGCAACGTATGCATTAGTACTGCTATCGATAAAAGGCATAGGAAACGAAGAAATAGACATACTAAAACAGTTCATCCAGCCATTCAAAAAACCTTAAGGATGACAATCCCATTGAAATTTTGCGGCAGCACGGATATAAATAATCCTGAGCCGACCATCTCATTAAGTTTTGTGTTTGTTTCATTGATGCCAAACCTTTCAACACACTGGCTGTCAATGACTGCAAATTGGTACTTATTCTTTTTAAGGTGTTCGCTAATCTCTACAGAGCTATAATTTACCAAATGCTTCTTGAAGTCGATCTGACTCCTGTCCCACTGGGCTGTGCTCATCTTATCAAAGCCTATGACGACATCATCTGTCCTGCAAAGGCTTGTAACCATTGTGTCCACCGGCAGACCATTAAGCCACAAATAACCGCCAAGCTCTCCATTCATGTCAGGAAAAAGCCTATGCTGGGGCCAAGGCACAGTATTTACATAGTATTTTGGGTATCCTGAGGTCACCAACAATAAAGTGATCACAACTACCAGTGCAAGGGCTTTTTTCTCTTTTGACTCCAGCAGGCTGAGGATTGCGATAATTCCATAACCAGCAATGATTGAAACAGGGATTGCAAAAAAAGTCCAGGATCTGTGGGGAACGAATCCTACAGGAAGAGCGCCACTGCGTATATTAACGTAAGTAAGGATAAGCCATATTGTAGATATAAGCAGCCATGGCTTTTCACCTACAATTTTTCTTGCCTGGATTATCACCAAGACAAAGGAGATTAGCAGCAAGGCAAACAAAAACCATCCAAGCCCGATCGGACTGTCGATCGCATTTGCCCATCTGATGCTAAACAGGGAGTTACCATAATAAGCTCCGTAGATGAAATCATCCCAACCGTATATATCTCCCAAAGTACCCCCTACCTTGAAAGGGGTCTGGCTACCCATGCTGTTTTGATATCTGACCCCTTCATAACCAAATTTGTATACCATCTCTCCCCAATATGATAAGGACAGGGCTGCACCAAGCAATCCTGCAAGGATAAAGTATTTTCTTAGCTCCTTTTTTTTGAATAATATGACAATGAAATAGGGCACGGCAAAAATAATCGCAAAGACTGCTGCAGTGACCAGCTGAGAGAAGAGGATGCTTGCAATGGGCGCTGCTGAAACAAAAGCCCACTTCTTGTCATCCTCTATCATGGCAAGGCAGTAAAGCGCTGGAAAGAAAAGCATGACTCCGAGCACCTGGGAAAAGATAAAATGCCCAAGAAAGCACGGAATGACCAGCATAACAAACGTCGAGGCAAGCGCCAAATTCTTGTTCTGGCTGAACCTTTTGACAAAAAAATAGAAAAAAACAAGGGATAATGAGAGCATAAGGGCATTGAAGAATTTCAGTGTCCAATTTATAGAGGGCGATGTCTGATGGAGGATACCCATCAGGATGTTATAAGCAGCAGGATAGGGCTCTGTATAATGTGAGATCTCATACTCAGAGCCAAACATATCGACAGGTTTTGAATAGGTATCATGGACAGCTATATATTTGGCTGCGACAGCATAAAGCCAGGGATCCCCGTCTTCAAGATAGGGGTATGCAAAAGATCCCTTATGATACATGCCAAACAATGCCAGAAACATGAGCAAAACGATAAATATATACACGTTTGATTTGCTAACCTTGAATGGATTTGCAAGCTTGATATTCCTAAAATGATTGATCAGATAAATTACCGGGATGGCGAGGCTTAACACAAGCATAATCTTCCAGTCAAGAGGTATCCTTACAAGGTTCAAGATAACCGCAAGGATAGGGAGAACGCCCAACCCTATTCCAACCCTCATTATGTTTCTTTCAAAAAAGTTATCTGAATTTCTAAGAAAGAACGTGATTGAGTAGCCAAGGCCCCATGAGTAAACAAAAAAGAGTAAAATCGTAAAAAAGCCCATTATTGCCAAAAGTGATGGAAATATATTTAAATAATTTCTCATTTTAGCCATTGATGATAATAATAACAATTCCTGCGTTCAATGAAGAAAAGACGCTAGGCCAGGTTCTGGATGACATAAACAAAGTGATGAAAGACTTGTCATATGATCATAAGATATTGGTTGTAGACGATGGAAGCACAGATAATACCTCCCTTGTCGCAAAAAATCATGGAGCGGCTGTGTTTGCTCATCCGAAGAATTACGGACTTGCCGAGACATTCAAGACAGAGATCGAGCAATGCCTGAAGATGGGTGCGGAGATCATCGTGCATATCGATGCAGACGGGCAATATCATGCAAGGGATATCACCAGACTGATTGAAGAGGTCAAGAAAGGAAATGATCTTGTCCTTGGCTCAAGGTTCAAAGGAAACATCGAGTATATGCCTTTTATAAACAAGATAGGAAACAGGGCTTTTTCAGCAGTCATCTCTGGCATAACAAAGACAAAGATAACAGACGCCCAGACCGGCCTAAGAGCTTTTAGCCAGGAAGTGGCAAAAAAAGTTGGGATCACCTCAAACTTCACATATACCCAGGAGCAGATAATAAGGGCGATCAAACTCAAGTTCAAGGTAAAGGAGATACCTGTTGACTTTGCAAGAAGAAAGGATAAAAGCAGGCTTTTTGGCCATCCTTTCTCATACGCTATCAAAGCAGGCCTGACCATCCTTAGGATATACCGCGATTATGAGCCTCTTAAGTTCTTCACATTTATCGGAGGAAGCCTATTTGGTACAGGATTTCTTATCGGAATCTGGCTCTTATACCTCTTTTTATCAAGCGGTGCGATAAGGCATATACCTTCAGCGATTTTAAGCATGTTATTTATAGTTATAGGAATCCAGATACTTATTTTTGGCTTTCTTGCAGACATGATCAAGAACAAGCGGATCAATCATTAGGATCTGCTGGTTTTGGTGCTTCTCTTATATCTTGTGTAAATCTGATAGAACCATGCAAGGCAACCAAAAGTTGCATATAACATCAACAGGTATAACTGCAGATCAAATATCACTGCCAGGGTTATCAGAAATATAGTTGTATCAACACTTCCTATGTGAACCTTACTTGTGATCTTTAATTCTGATGTGTGCTCAAACTTTAGCTGAGAGGTGGTCCCTCTAAGATGACCTATCATGAAAAGATTGAATACCGCAAACATCCCAAGGATAAGGGGAAGGCTGCTACCTGTCGCAAGGTATATACCTAATGCCAAACCTATAAAGGCAGTCGATTCTTTTATCCTATCTGAGACCTGGTCGAACCATGCGCCAAAATCTGACCTGAGTTTCTTATATCTAGCAATCTCTCCGTCAACATGATCAAACAGAAAAGACAAGTGGATGAACAGAATACCTACCAGCGCATAATAATAGCTGCCCAGGGAAAATAAAAATGAAGCGACCAATCCCAGGATAAGGGAAAAAAATGTTATCTGATTGGGAGTTATCTGTGTCCTGATAAGAAGATAGGTTATCCTCAGTGAAATCCTCCTGTAAAAATAGGTTGAAAAAAGGCTGTCTTCCTGTTTTAGCGCATCTTTCAGTTGGTCAAAGCTTGGCTGAATTGCAAACACCTTTCACAGTATTGCTGAAAATATCAACGAACCTATCAGCTTGCTCTTTTGTCAAATTTAGTGCCGGCTGTATCCTAAAAACATTGCCAAGCGGCCCTGAGACAGTGATGATCACTCCTTGTTCCTGGAGTTTACCTACAATTTTTGACATCGCCTTTTTTTGAAGCGGCTCTTTTGAATCCCTATCTTCGACCATCTCCACTCCGCCCATGAGGCCCTTAAACCTTACATCCCCAAAATTAGGATTGTCCATCTCTTTAAGAACCTTAGTGAGATACTGACCCATCCTTGCGGCATTTTCCGGCAGTTTCTCCTTCTCAAGGGTCTCTATCAGGGCAAGCCCTCCTGCGCAGCTTACTGCATTGCCTGCAGAGGTGCTGCATGTTCCTGATGAGAAATTAGAAACGACCTCGTCCTTTGTGATAGTCACACCCATGCTTCCTACCCCACCAGATATACCTTTGGCAAGGGTCATTATATCGGGTTTAATGCCCCAATGCTCACATGCAAACATCTTGCCTGTCCTTCCGAGGCCTGTCTGTATCTCATCTACGATAAGCAAGATATGATGCTTCTCGCATATCTCCTTGACAAGCTCGAACCATCCATCAGGAGGGATGATACCTCCAACGCTCTGTACAGGCTCTATCAACAGGGTGCCTATATTTTCTGTGCTGACCACCTCAAATGACTTGCCTTTTATCACCTTTTCAATCTCTCGGGCACATTGCAAGTCGCAACCATGATCATTGTATTTGCACCTGTAGCAGTAAGCATTGGGCGCATGGGATATGCCTGAAGGCAGAGGATTGTATGCTGTTCCCCTGTAGCTGGTATTTGTCGATGCAGACAATGTCGCCAGGCTTAGCCCATGATAAGCATTCCTAAGCGCGATTATCTCATGCTTGCCTGTATAGCATCTTGCCATCTTCATGGCAAATTCCACAGATTCAGCGCCGCCTGTAGAAAAAAAGCTTTTCTTGAGATTTCCTGGAGTTATCTTGGCAAGTTTTTCTGCAAGCAATACCAATGGAACAGTCGTCTGCCTCATCGACACCTGGCTGATCCTGCTCACCTGATCACTTACTGCCTTGATTATATCAGGATGGGAATGCCCGCAGACATTGACAAAATATCCAGAAGCAAAATCCATGTACTCTTTACCCGATGCATCTGTGACATGCACTCCTTTGCCCTCAACTATCGGGATTGGCCCAGTATTTGATGACCATGCCCTTATCACATATTCCTTGTCTTTATTTAGTATCTCTTCAGCGCTGATCATATCTAAACACCTTCTTTGCATCCTCATACTCGCTTAAAAAATCTATCTCTCTCCAATGAGCTGAGCCTGTAGTGATCGTATCAATCCTAATCTTGGAGGTCATCGCCTCAAACGCTTCCTCATAAAATATGTTCCTTTTTCCCTCATCCAGCTTCTTTTTTACCTCATCAAAAAGCACCTTTGCGCCTTCTCTTGAAAATTTGGCGATTCCGACGCTTATCCCGTTTGATTTATTAAGCTCAATATGTTTTCCAATACCATAAATGCCTGAAGAATCCATCAAAACCTTTACATCTTCCTCTTCAGGTGCTTTATCCTCGTCGATCAAAAGGAGATTAGGGATATTGCTTTCGTTCACCTTCCTGATTATAGCGTCATCGACAATGACATCTCCATCCACAAGGATGAATCCATTTTTCGCAGATTCCCTCGCAAGCCAAAGGGAATATATGTTGTTTGTGGTCAGGTAATCTGAATTGAACAGCGTCTTTGCCTTGAGTTTCCGATATGTCTTCTTCAGCCTTGCCAGCTCTTCTTCAACAAGCTCATTCTTATGGCCGACCACGACAAGAACTGATGTTAGGCTGCTGGCATAGTTCTGGCCTATCATCCTTTCAAGAAGGGTCTTGCCACCAACCTTCATCAAGCATTTAGGTATGTCCTTTGTAAGGGGAAGGCTTCTGCTTCCCACACCTGCTGCAAGGATTATCAATATCGGCATGTTTGCCCTTTCTTTTTTTTCGCCTAAAGCAAGCTGACCTTTCAATGCAGCTTCGTCGATCACCTTTGTCCCTTTCAATATCCTTTTTGCCTCAAGCTCATCCAGATACTCATGCACCCATGAGTACGAGCAGCCTGCAAGCTTTGCAATCTTATACTTGCTTAACTGCTCATGCTTATTTCTCAGTAAGGTATTGATGATATTTGATTTTGCCTCTCCTCGCATGATATATCGGTAAATAAGCCAGTATTTAAATGTTTCCTTCATATCGGTAATATAAGGACTGTTTGATAAAGATACTGTCCTGGTGGGAAAAACCTTATCGGACACATATAGAAACGTTTATATATAATCTGCCAATGCCTTAATCTGAAAAATGGTCAATGTGGGGGTAATCGGTTGCGGATATTGGGGGCCAAATCTAATCAGAAATTTCTCTCAGATTGAAGACTGTAGTGTTATAGGTTGTGCAGATCTATCTCAGGACAGGCTCAAGCACATAAGCAAGGCTTTTCCAAAGATAAAAACAATGACTGATCACAAGGAACTTCTAAACGACGATGAGATTGATGCTATAGCGATCGTCACTCCTGTATCTACCCATTTCAAGCTGGCTAAGGAAGCGCTCGAAAAAGGAAAACACGTCCTTATAGAAAAGCCAATCACTGCAACAAGCGATGAAGCAAGAATATTAATCGATCTTGCCAAGGAAAAGAACAAGGTCCTGATGGTAGACCATACCTTTGAATACAGCGGACCTGTGAGTAAAATTAAAGAGCTTATTGACAACGGAGATCTAGGCGAGATCTATACTGTCGATATGGTAAGAGTAAACCTAGGACTTTTCCAGCAGGATATAAACGTCATCTGGGACCTGGCTCCCCATGACATCTCTGTACTCATCTACATGCTTGGAGGTATGCCATCAAGCGTCAGGGCTATCGCTGAATCATATATCCAGCCTAAGGTTGAAGATAGCGCATACATAACGTTGAAATTCAAGAGCAAGACCATGGCAAACCTGCATGTGAGCTGGCTTGATCCATGCAAGATAAGGAGAACCACTCTTGTGGGAAGCAAGAAAATGCTTGTCTATGATGATATCGAGCTGAGCGAAAAGATAAAGGTGTATGATAAGGGAGTCACTTTTGAAACGATAGATAAGGCAAAACCCAAACACTGGGACAGCTATAAGGAATTCCAGTACATGTATCGAGATGGTAATATCAATATCCCCAAGGTCGACCTAAAGGAACCATTAAGAAGCATGACTGAGCATTTTGTCGATTGCATAAAGTCAGGCAAGCAACCGAGGAGCGATGGAAATTCTGGGCTTCAGGTAGTCAAAGTCATCGAAGCAGCCCAGCTTTCTTTAAAGAACAAAGGAACAGAGGTGCAGATAGCATGACACAGTTGATCAGGGATGATGTGAAGTTGGGAAAGAACACCAAAGCTTACAATTTCGTCAATCTATATGGGTGTGAGATAGGAGATAACACCAAGATAGGCTCTTTTGTCGAGATCCGGAAAGATGTCAAGATAGGAAAAAATTGCAAGATCCAAGCATTCGCATTCATACCTGAGGGGATAACTATAGGAGATGAAGTGTTCATAGGTCCTCATGCCTGCTTTGTCAATGATAAGATACCCAGGGCAACAAATAAAGAAGGCAATCTAAAAGAAGAAGGGACAGACTGGAAGATAGAGAGCACTCATGTCAAAGATGGAGCATCTATCGGAGCAAATGCTACTATCTTATGCGGCGTGACCATCGGAAAGAACTCGATTGTAGGGGCAGGAGCGGTTGTCACAAGAGACATACCGGACAACGTAATAGTTGCAGGAAATCCAGCTAAAATAATCGGCAAAGTGACTGACAGATGAAAGTGGATTTCGTCGATCTAAAAAGGCAATATGCTTCAATAAAGGAAGAGATAGATGCTGCAATCAAGCATGTGGTGGATAACACTGATTTTGTCTTAGGAAAGGAAGTTGAAGCTTTTGAAAAGGAGTTTGCAAGCTATTGCGGAAAAAAGTTAGCCTTAGGAGTAAACTCAGGGACTGCTGCTCTGCACCTTGCTTTGCTTGCATATGGCATAGGTAAGGGAGATGAGGTCATTACTGTACCTAATTCTTTTTTTGCAACTGCCGAGGCAATATCACTTGCAGGGGCAACCCCTGTGTTTGTGGACATTGAAGAGGATTCATACAACATCGATGTCAACCTGATTCAGAAAGCAATAACCGGAAATACAAAGGCAATCATCCCAGTACACCTTTATGGGCAGCCATGTGATATGGATCAGATAGTAAAAATCGCACAAGAGCACAACCTAATAATCATAGAGGACTGCTGCCAAGCCCATGGAGCTGAATACAAAGGCAGAAAAGTTCCAGTCAGCGCTACCGGCTGCTTTTCGTTCTATCCAGGAAAGAACCTGGGCGCATATGGAGAAGCAGGAGCAGTAGTAACAGATGATGAGGGGGTCGCTGAGAAGGTAAAGCTCCTTAGGAGCCATGGAGAATACCCTAAGTACAACCATCAGATGGTGGGCTATAATTATAGGATGGAAGGATTGCAAGGTGCTGTCTTGCGAGTCAAGCTAAAGTACCTTGAAAGCTGGAATGAACAAAGAAGAAAAAATGCACAGAGGTATAACGAATTGCTCAAGAAAGTGATAATTCCAATCGAGAAAGAATATTCAAAGCATGTTTACCATGTATATCAGATTAGGGTAAAAGAAAGAGACATGCTGCAGGATTTTTTAAAGGCAAGTAATATCTTTACAAACATCCATTACAAGACACCTATCCACATGCAAAAAGCTTACTCATCCCTAGGCTATCTGCCGTATGATTTTCCAATAACAAACAAAGTCGTAAATGAGATAATCTCACTACCGATGTTTCCTGGCTTGACGAAAGAGGAAATCACATTTGTCACCACAAAAATCGCTGAGTTCTATGAAAAGCCAAAAATATAAAGGAGAGCTTTACCAGAAGGTAAGGTGGAGAAATACCCTTTCAGGCAGGATTTATGAAAGGCTGCATTCATCCAATTCTTTCCTTGGAAAACTGTACAAATCAACATTCATATGCCCCATCTATCCAAATCTGGACGATAAGGCACTGCTTAATAAGATATGCAGCAAAGAAAGCCTGATACTAGACATTGGAGGAAATGTCGGCTCTTTTGATATGCGCAAATACAAAAACTACTTCAGATTAGATATAGATGATTCAGCAAGGCCAGATATAGTGGGAGATGCATTATGCCTTCCCCTTAAGGATAATTCTACAGACATCATAATTGCAAAAGCGATCTTTGAGCATATCAAGGACCCTTTCCAGACAGTTAGGGAGATAAGAAGGGTACTCAAAAAAGGAGGGATTCTTTTCACGCTTGTCCCCTTCTATTATAGGATTCATGCTTCACCAAGGGATTACTATAGATTTACTAAAGATGGATTATATTACCTACTCAAGGATTTTAAGCATACAGAAGTAAAGCCATGCGGAGGGTATATAACCTCACTAGGCAATTGTTTCTTTACCGGCACATACGCTTTGGACACACTTTTCGGCATGGGCTTTTTAATTAGGGTGCTTGCCTGGCCAATTCTAAGGACATTGACCTATCTGGATGCGTTTGATAAGTTCAATCTTACCGCAACCTATTTCTACTCAGTATCGGTCAAGTAAACACTGACTTGTAGACAGCTTGGTATCCTTTAATTATCTGGCTGTTGTTGAATTTATTGTTGTCAAGAAATTTAAGGCCATTGAGCGCAATCTTTCTTCTTAGGTCCTGCTCAAGTAAAAGGGTGATGATAGCATTTGCAAGTTCCTTTTCATCTCTGCTTTTAACCAGATAACAGTCTTTCCTGTGAGTGAAGAATTTTTTTGTATATCCTGCGTCGGTGATGATGCACGGGACTTTCAAGCTCATTGATTCGATAATTGTTGTGCTAAAACAGTTTTCCAGCGGACTAATCGCGATAAAAATATCAGTGGCTTTCAATATTTCATGCGTGTCATGTCTCTGCCCTATTATGAAAAGATGCTCCTTAACCTTAAGTTTTTCCGCCAGGCGAACAGCCTCCTGCATAAGGTGCCCATCGCCAACAAGAAAAAATTTAATCCCGTTCATCTGCGCTAGCACAAAAGGTATAGCCTTGATAAAAGTGAGCGGATCCTTCATCGGCTCTAGCCGTCCGATAAAACTCACAACATATTCAACCTTAAGACCGAATTCCTTTTTCACACCATCTGTCTTTATCT
Organism: Candidatus Nanoarchaeia archaeon; assembly: GCA_035655475.1. GTDB lineage: Archaea > Nanobdellota > Nanobdellia > Woesearchaeales > JACPBV01 > DASRUK01. The sequence goes on along the minus strand of DASRUK010000109.1, from coordinate 16,002 downwards.
TGGAATAGAATTTGCTGTCGATCGGATTTTTGATGTTGTATAATTCCTCTTTACGACCGAGTTTTTCAGCGATATCAAGGAGCTCATGATGAGCGCTCACGACAGCATCAACATTATTGACCACATATCTATTCAGCCATCTGGGCAGTGACCTTATATCCGACCCATGAAGTGTCAACACTATAGGTTTCTTCCGTATCTTGCTTACTAGCACAGCAATCAAGCCAGATAAGGACCAATAGGCATGGATGATATCGCATCTCCTGCTGTGTTTGAGCGCCTTTAAGAAAAAAGAGAGAAGGAATAAAGGAGCTTGCACTTTTGCAAGCAAACTTGAGTTAAAGCTTTCAAGCATGCCTCCTCTGTAAGTCAACATCTGCCATTTTTTAGGTAAGAAATAGATGAAGCGGATTATCTTTACTTTATCCCTCTTTTCATAATCCTTTGCTGCTATATCCGAAGAGGTTACGACTGTAACTTGATGTTTTTTTGCCAGCTCTTTTGATAATGAATGGGTAAACGGCACCCAAGCATCTTCTTTGTACCTTGGGTAGGTTGTACTTAGTATGCAAATTCTCATTTTTTAAAGAAATCGATTGTCCTTGTTAAGCCTTTGTCTAATCGTACCTTAGGTCGCCATCCGATTCTTGCAGTTACCTTACTAATATCAGGCCTTCTCAGCCGGGGATCATCCTCAGGCAGCTTCTCAAACATTATCTTTGATTTAGAGTCCGACAGCTCAATGATTTTTTTGGCAAGCTCCAGTATTGTAAACTCTTCAGGATTCCCAAGGTTGACTGGCCCCACAAACTCATCATTGTTCATCATCTTTATTAATCCATCGATAAGATCACTGATGTAGCAAAAACTCCTTGTCTGGCTTCCATCGCCGTATACCGTAATATCCTTTCCCTGCAGTGCCTTGGTGATAAAGTTTGATACCACCCTGCCATCATCCTTTGCCATCCTTGGCCCGTAAGTGTTGAATATCCTGACTACCCTTATGTCTACCTTGTTTTGCCGGTGATAGTCAAAACAAAGTGTCTCAGCGCATCTTTTCCCTTCGTCATAGCATGCTCTAATTCCTGTGCAGTTGACATTGCCCCAATAACTCTCCTTCTGCGGATGCTCAAGCGGATCTCCATAGACCTCAGAGGTTGATGCCTGAAGTATCCTTGCTTTGTGTTTTTTTGCAAGGCCAAGCATATTTGTCGTCCCAAGCACATTTGCTTTTATTGTCCTTATAGCATTGAATTGGTAATGGACAGGTGATGCAGGGCATGCCAGGTTGTAAATTTGGTCTATTTTGAGGTCGTCTAGAAACAAAGGATCTATGGTATCATGCTTGATAAAGGTAAAGTTAGGGTTCTTGAGGAGATGGCTTATGTTTGCTTTGCTTCCTGTAAAAAGGTTGTCGACACATATTATCTTATTGGAATTGATAAGGCTATCGCAGAGATGTGAACCGATAAATCCTGCTCCTCCGCTGACAACAATTGTCTTCATTTGTTAAGATACCGCCGCCACTAGCCCGACTGGGTTACTCTCATTCATTTTTGCCTTTCTTTGCAGGGTATCTTAACTTTAAGAATACCCTGCCCCTTGGGGCGGTTGGGATTTTTATTCCTTAAATTCCTCCTGTGCTTTGGCTAGTTGTTCATGTGTGCCTATATCAAACCATTTATCCTTTGTGATATAGCAGTATACATGCTCTTCCTTATGCAGCCATTCGAGGAAGTTACCTGCTTTGTCGCTGTTTTTAAATTTTTTCACAAAATCGTCAAGCATCGGCAGTACATGGGGCGGGTATATATATACTCCGGTAGATGCAAGTGTGGACTTTGGCTGTGCCGGCTTTTCTGCGAACTCTATCATCTTGTTCTCTTTGTTTACACCTACGATGCCGTATTGTTTGGCAAGCTCCATATCATTTACGTCATATAACGCGACAGCGCTTTTGTTGTGCTTCTTATGGCTCTGCACAAATTCTCTTAGGGAAAAGTGGAAAAGGTTGTCTCCTGCTATCACCAGTATGCTCTCTTTTACTTTCTCATGTTCCAGGACGAAATCGACATCCCCAAGAGACCCAAGCCTATCTTCATTTGTCTTCGTCATGTCATTGACTATTTTTATTTTCTTGCTGCATCTAAAGCCTAAAGCCCACTTCTCGAATTGCTCTGCGAATTTGTCGTTTGTTACGATGAATATCTCGCTTACCTCATCTACCTGTTCGACCTTGGAGATTATATGCTCTATGATTGGCTTTCCGGCGACAGAAAGAAGGGGCTTTGCCTTATCTTTGGTAAGAGGATAAAGCCTTGTTGCATATCCCGCTGCAAGGATTATCGCTTTCATTCTGTCCCTCTGCCCACACCCATATAATTAAATCCTAAGGCATTCATCTCTTTTGGCTCATAGACATTTCTGCCGTCTATTATGTTTGGATGCTTCATGAGCTGTATCATTTTTTCCTTGTCAAGGTTTCTAAATTCATTCCATTCTGTAACTATGATAAGGGCGTCAGCTCCCTCTATGGCTTCCAAAGGATGGCCTGCATATTCGACATCTTTAAGGACAAGTTTTGCCGTAGCTTCTGCTTCAGGGTCAAACGCCTTTATCCTTGCTCCTTCTGCCTGCAGCTGGTCTATTATTACCAGTGATGGTGCCTCTCTCATATCGTCTGTCTTTGGCTTGAATGCAAGGCCCCATACTGCAATAGTCTTCCCTTTAAGCTCAGGCAAAATTTTCTTTATTTTTGGAAGGACAGATTTTTTTTGCTCCTCGTTTACCTGCTCTACTGCTTTAAGGATCTGGCTCTTGATGTTATAACTGTTCATCGTCTGTTCAAGCGCTTTTACATCTTTAGGAAAGCAGCTCCCGCCGTAACCTACACCTGCTTGAAGAAATCTTGGCCCTATCCTTGAATCAAAGCCCATTCCCTTGGCGACCTCCTTTACATCGCCGCCTGCCTTTTCGCAAAGCCTTGCTATCTCGTTCATGAAGCTTATCCTTGTAGCAAGCATAGCGTTGCTTGCATACTTTATTATCTCTGCACTTTTTGTGTCTGTAAACATTATAGGCTTGCTTGTCCTGGCTATTCCTATATAGATGTTCTCCATGACCTTCCTTGCCTTCTCGCTGTCAGCCCCTATCACTATTCTGTCAGGCATCATAAAATCGTTTATCGCCTCTCCCTCCCTGAGGAACTCAGGGTTTGACACGACATCAAAGTCCATAGCCTGCCTTTGGCTTTCCTTGACTATCTGGCTGACAAGCTGTGCTGTCCCCACAGGGACAGTGCTCTTGTTGACTATGACTTTATACGCGTTCATATGGCTTCCTATATTTTTTGCCACCTGCTTTACAAAAGACAGATCAGCTGTGTGGTCTTTTCCAGGAGGTGTTCCCACTGCGATAAATATGACAGAGGAACTGGTTATGGCAGTTTTGCTGTCTGTAGAGAATAGTATCCTTTTCTCTTTGAAATTTCTTTTGAGCATATCCTCAAGTCCAGGCTCATATATTGGAATCTTGCCTTCATTTAGGCTTTTGATCTTTTTTTCATCGACATCGACACAGATAACTTCATTGCCAAGTTCTGCAAGGCATGTCCCAACGGTAAGTCCAACATAACCTGTCCCCATCACTGCTATTTTCATTGTATCACCATTGAAAAAAGAAGGGATAATAGTTTAAAAAGATTATGAAGTGTTGGATTAATTATTTATGCATAGTAAAAAAGGGCGACAGCTTTCCCGATTTCCCACGTAGTGCAGTACTCTCAGGAACGGTGGCTTGCTTAACGGTGGTGTTCGAAATGGGAACCAGTGGAGCCAAGCCCCTATGGCCGTCTAACAAGCTAGAAACTTATCTGTCTTTAAAAATATAACGTTTTTTAGTTATTCCTGATGACTTTTATCTTATAGTCATTATCAAGGGATATGACCTTTCCTACCTCTATCGCGCTTTCCTTCCTAGCAGGGAAGAGTTCAGGAAACTCAAGAGGATTCTGCGCAGGACAGTTTGTCCTTATCTCGCCAGGCTGCCCTGAAAGTAGGTTGTTTATCTCTTCCACATTGGCTACTGCCTGTTCTTGCATTGCCGCTGCCTTGTCATCCTCAGCTATCTCCTCGGCGGTCTTTATCTCTATGAAGTTTGAGAAGAATGATTTTTTATGTTCGACTATCTTGGGCTTCTCGGGGATTATCGCTCTTTTGCTTGCCTCTTCCTTTTTTGCCTGCAGCCTTATCTCTGTCCTGACCTGTTCAGCCATATCTTTTTCCTTCTTCTCTTTCTTCTTGAAAAGTATGTTAAAAACCTTCCCTCTTAGGGCGCCCATTCTTTCTTGCTTTCTTGCTATCCTAAGTTGTTCAAGCCTGCCTTTGTTTGATTCCCTTATCTCCTCAGCAGTCTCTTCGTTTGTCTCTCTGGCAGGGGGTTGTGTATGTGGGATATTTCTTTCTTGGGTTGTAGGCCTTTGAACTGGCTCTTTGTTTACTGCCGGCTGTGCTTGTTTTATCACTGGCTCGTCGATGACCGTCTCTGGCTCAGCAGAGCCCTCTAAAAGAACCTCTTTCCATCCCTCATCTTCAGGAACATCTGGCTTTGCTGCTTCTCCTCCCTGAGTAATAGCTCCCAGACGGTCAAACATCTTGTTAGAAAGAGCTGATTTTTTGTTCAGCACCCTCTCTTTGAAGGAAGAAAAACTTTCTCTCTTCCTTTTGCCTGATATATACCTGTCAAGTTCTCTGCCTAAAGCCATAATCTTTTTCTTTTGTCCCTTTTTATTTAAACTTTTCTAAGAACTATAATTCTATCTCGACAGTCTTGTCTTTGGCCTTCACCGCTTTTACTATCTTATGCCCCTCTGCCTTTTTTTCTAGGCCTCCCCATCCTTCTTTTTTTACCACTTCCTTGATCTCTTCGACTATTCTTCCTATTGAGGCATAGTTTTGGTAGATATAATCTCCCTTCTGCCTTTCAGTTATCTCTTCATGCTCAAGGCTCTTGATTTTTTCTTCCTGGTTGACGATTATTCTCTTAAGCTTCTCTATCTGGGGATTTTTTGGCACTTCCTTGACAGAAAGAAAGTAATGGTCAAGCGCTTCATTATAGGATTTAAACACCTTTTGTTCATAACCCTCAAAGATATTGAGCTTGATTGGGACTATATCCTTGACCTCTTTGTCCTTAAATATTATTGCAGCCTCTTTCTCTCCCTTTATGACTCTTTTCAATGCCTTGTTTATTGGGTTTATCTCTTGTTTTGCCTCTGATGCCTTCTTGTTCTTATCCACCCCAGAGATATTGCATATCTCCTCAGAATAAGTGCCGCCAAGGCCAAGGCAGGTGGCAAGAGTTTTTACAAGGGTGTTGCCTGACTCTGCAAATACTTTCTCTATCTCTTTCTCAGCTATGTCAAATAGGTTTATACCCATCTGCGGATAGGAATATTTCAGTCCTTGTTTTATCTCTCTGTCCTTGAACTTGTGGTATACAAGCGCAGAGATTATGTTATCTTCTTTATCGCATATTAGGATATTTCCCTTGCCAAAGAGCTCCACGATGACCTTCTTTATCTCATCCTTTTCAAACAGCATTTCCACTATCCTTTCAGGCTCAATCTGCCTTATACTCCTAAGCTTTGCATTTCCAAGATGTTTTCTAAGCAGCATGCAAAAGCCCGAAGGCGACCCTGCTTCCTCTTTTTCAGAGGCCAGATACATGAATTTGCCAGAAATTATCCTAAGCATCTGTTTGCTCTTTCCAGACACAAAGAATTGGATAAGCAGCTCTTCATTTGAAGGGTTGTAGATGTTGTCCACTCTGCCCCCTATAAGAAACTGCAATTCCTCAACCAGATAATGTATCTCAATAGATGCTAGGCCAGCTTTCATAATCTTAAAAAATAGAAAACTGTATTTAAACTTATTCAAACTCAAACGGGCTTATGACATCCTTTCCAAACTTTTCCCTTGCTGATTTTAGCCTTTGCCTTTGCTGGTTTAAGTGCTCGTGGAAGATATCAGGTATATCCTGCTCGACCTTGTATATCAGCTCTATCCTGTCGAGTTTCTCAAGCAACTTATTAATACGCACAGAGAACTGGTACTCATACTCCTCACGAGAGTAATCCTTGGAAAACACAGCCCTAAACAGCTTTTTCAGATCATTATACTTGGGTAAAAGTCCAATAGGGGTCTCTATCGCCTCATATTCATTATGCACTCTTCCTTCCATCCAGAGTATCCATACCTTCTTGTCTAGCTTGCCGTTGACATACTTTCCATCTTTCTGCAGGAAGTAATTGGTGGCAAAGACTAGAGGAGGCTTGTCAAGCTCTTCTCCAAACGTTAGGTGGTTCTTGATATAAACTCCTAGAGGCACAGTTAAAAACTCGATGTTTGACATCGGATTGAACTTCCGTACGCCTGCCTTGTCAGTTGTTCCTGTAACCGTCTCAGACTCAAGTGCAGCGCCAATAAAGACTCCATGCTGCCAACTAAGTGACTGAAGTACAGGAACTGTAGTATCAGAATCCCTTCCGCCGTATATAAAACCAGATACAGGAACACCGATAGGAGAATCTGCCTTGGAATCAGCGTTGTCAAGCTCGTTTATCCCGATAGTATAGCGTGCATTAGGATGTGCAGGAGGGATATCATTCCCTTTGCTGTCCTTCTTTCCTTTGGACCATTCGCCGGAAAAATTGACGCCTTCAGAAGGAATCTCCTTTCCCATGCCGTTCCAATAGGGCATATCATCCTTCACAAAAATATTTGAAAATATTGTCTCTCTCGGAGTCGTTAGCGCCTTGTATATCAAAGGATCATCCTTTGGATTGATATCTGAGATTATGCCAAATATACCCTGCTCGACATTGACAGCCCTGGCGGTACCTTCTTCATCAGGCCGGATATAAGCGATGTCATCTCCTATTATGGTCTGTCCAGGGATCATTGCAGTCGAAGTCTTGCCGCAGGCAGTAGGAAATGCACCTGTAAAATAAGTCACTCTGTTTTTGCCTTCAGGCCTTGCTCCCATCACAAACATATGTTCGCAAAGCCAGTCTTCCTTGTTTGCCTTGCTTATTGCAAGACGCAGTGCAAGTTTCTTTAAGCCGACGCTGTTTCCTGCATATTGATTGTTGACAGTAAACACCCTTTCTTCAATAAGGTCCATATATATCCTTCTTTTATCGATATTCTTGCTGACATTGTTTTCAATCTCGCCTGCTGAATGGATAAAATGAAAAAAATTCTTTGACCCTTTCAATGCCTTAAACTCATCATACCCTTGCCTGTAAAGTATATCTTCGCTATGGATCACATAGGCCGAATCAGTGATTTGAAGAGCAGGTATGCTGAATTTGGAATTGTTTGGTCCAAGGCAATAGAATTTGACAAACATGGTCTTGCCCCTCATTATGCCCTCAAGTATTCCCATTACCTCTTTTATCCCTTCTTCCCTATCGATAGTTTTTATCGCTTCGCTTAGCTTTACCCCTTTTGGAACAAGTACGCATGTATTGATAAGATCCCTTCCCTGGTCTTTAGGTCCGTCGAAATGCACAGTATGTCCTTTTGTCCTTAGCGCCCTTTCTTCACCATTAAGCGCAAGCTTTCTTGCTCTGAGTATATCATCTTCTGAATTATCAAAGACGATAACCTCATCAGGTCTGCAGATTTCAATATATTGCTGTACTATTGACTCAACATGCTTATTTCCAAGTGATTTCAGCTTTCTCAAGCTCTCATTATCAGTTTCCATAGGAAAAAAGATTCAATGACCATTTAAATAGATTATGTTAGGAGGATAACAACTAGATTTTCTCTACCAGTATGCTTTGCCCTTCAAGAGCACCCTTAAACACAGTACTATCTCCTATTATCTTGCCAAATACATTTACTTTAGATGCAGCCCTTATCTCATTCTCTTCAGACATAGGCGTCTTGCCAAAGAATATGCAAAAACAGTCTCCCTCAGGCCAAAAACCGATCTCTCCTTTAAAAACAACCTCCCTTGCATCCACCTCAAGCCCTATATGGAAAGGGACATCAAAATATATCTCATCTCCCCATCTATGGATGCTGCCCTTGATAGGTAGGTTATCATAGGCGGTTTTTGCGGTAGATGAATCATCAAGCTGAGCTTCTTTATCTATTTGGCCGCACCTTATCCTTATCTTCATCTTACGTTGTCATATATAGAAAGATAGCCTTTTGTAGCAAGGGTCTTCATGTCAGACACAAGCTCTACAGAAAGCTTGCCTGAATCTACAGCCTGTTTTGTTGCCTGGGGGATATTGCCTGACTCAATTATCTCGTAAGCCACCTGCTGGCTGCCTTTGATAAGTATATCATTTCCCTTTGCATTTCCTTCTTTGGTTATCGGAACATGGTCTTTGACATATGAGTAATACCTGACGTTTGTATCTGTGAACAAAAATTCGATTATGGGAAGTTTGTCTCCCCAGGTATTCTTTAGTTTATAGCCATCTAGCTCGTTTACAAGATAGTTGATATGCTCAGGGCTTATTGCCTGTTTTCCCTCGCTCATCTCTTCGATGGCATTCTCAGAAAAAGCAGGCTTCTCGATTGAGGGTTTTGAGACAAGGTTTGGAGCTATGATAAAATAATAAGCTCCTCCAAATACTATAACTACTATTACCAAGGCGACTATAGCCATGATATGCCCAAAGATATAGTGCAATTTGTCTCTCAAGTTTGATTTTGCCATTTTATTCCCTGCAAGCATTATAGATGTTATCAAACAATTGTTTTATGTCTTCTGTCCTTACAGAAGAGAATGCTATCCTAATGATATTGCCAAGTGAGATTACCCCTGTATCATATTTGTCCAAGAGTATTTTTCTGACATGCTCTCCGTCTTTTTTCTTAAGCTGGATGCACATAAAATAGCCCGAGTTATAAGGAAGTGGGCTGAACTCTTCCCCGTATGATTTATTCTTAAGCGTCTTTTTTACTTCTTTGTACCTTCTATTGAGAATCTTAAACTTATTTGCCTTCTCATTCCAGTAGCTTGGGTCGCTGAAAGCATGGTATACAAGCGATTGGCCAAGATGCGAGCAGTTGGATATGCTTCCCCTTACAGCACCTGTTGTCTTATTTTCCAAAGCCTCGTATAATTGCCTGTTTCCATCTAATGTTCCATAAGTGATAAATCCTACCCTAAGCCCCCAGGCATAATCTTCCTTGGTAGCTCCATCAAGCTTTATTGCAAGGACATTTTCATGCAGGCCGCAAAGCATTGAGAATATCGATTCCTTTAGGATTCCCTCTTCAAATACAAGCCCAAAATAAGCATCATCAACTATGGCTATTATCTTCTGGCCCTGTTTTGCTGCATCAAGGATTATCTCTCTTATCGCAGATGCCTCTGCGATAGTGGGAGTGTATCCTGTGGGATTGTTAGGAAAATTTAAGAGCAGTATTTTCTTTCCTTCTCCTTGCAAGCTTTCCCTAAGCCCATCTAGGTTAAATCCGCTCCCAGAAAACATTTGAAAAGTCTGAAGAAGAGCCCCGTATGCATTAGAAAGTATCAGCCTGTAGTTCCCCCAATACTGGTCAGGGAGTATCACCTTATCGCCAGCATCGATAAACATATACCCTACCATGCTAAGGCCATGAGTAAGTGCATTGGTGACGATTGGCAGGCTTAACTCTTTCCCAAGAAGCCCTGGATTTTTCTTGTAAAGCATCTCCTTCCATTTGTCTCTAAGCTCTTTTTTGCCAAAGCTAGGAGCATAAGGAAAAACATCACCTGGCTCAAGCTTGACCCTCTTTGATATGGACTTAAGCCTCATAGGGCTGCCGTCTTCTTCAAGCGCTATGCCTATCGTCGCATTTATCTTCTTTCCCTTTGCCTCAGCCCCTTGTCCAAGTATTCCCTTTTTTGGAAAAAAGATAGCTTTGCCTTTCTCTGACAGCATCTCATTAACATTTGTGTTCGCCGCCTTTATTGCATTGTTAAGTTCTATTGCTTGAGGGTTTAATTCCATTTTTTGTCAGCCTGCCAAGAATTTCTTCAATATTTATACCTTTCGTTGTGGATATAACTAGGACTTTATGCCCAAATTCCCTTGCCTCGCTAGTGCAAACATCAAATATCTCACATTCGATATTCTCCTTTATCTTTAACTGGCTATAGTTTCTTTTGCTAAGCCTTTTTTTCATCTCTTTGATATCGCATTTTGTAACTATGCATAAATCAACATGCTTTGCAGGCAGATAATGGCTCATATGAGAATCCACAACAGCATCTTTTCCGTCAATCTCTTTTAAGACAGCTTTCGAAAACTGTTTCTCATCGATTATCTTGCATTTCCTTTTTCTGTCATAGCCCAAAGAAAGCTTGTACTTTTCGACTACCTCGCTTCCAGATATATATCTGAATCCAAGCTTTCTAGCAAGAAGCTTGCTTAGGGTGGTCTTTCCACTGCACACAGACCCTGTAATGGCAATTATGCTCATAAGAACGAGATATTCCAGCTACTTATAAAATCTTCCGCTCATGCTCTGAAACACCCGGTCTACCACATGAGGCTTCCATCCATCTCTTATCAGTTCATTCCTTATTTGCAGAGCCTGGTACCCCCTTTTAAGGTTGGTCATTATATACATCTTAAGCTGAAGCTCTGCCTCAAGGCTGACCTCTCTTTCTATCTTGTCCTCTTCTTTTTTTATAGTTCCCATAACAACGTCTTCGTGTCTTCTTAAAGAGAATACAACGATAAGCATTATACCAAACATCATGGCAATGGAGATGATATAAAGCCAGGTTGGACTCTTTGGAGAAAGCTTTTCATTTATCTTTGGAATCTGCCTGGAATCTATGGACACTGACTTTGGCTCTTGTTTTGTTTTTATCGATGTTTGGCCTTCTGTTCCATCCTTCCCTTGCACAGTGACTGTCAGTTTTTTACGGTCATCCTGCAGTTGATAATCAACGACCTCGCTTGTCGAGTCGATTACGATAATGTCTTCTAGCAGTGGCTCGCTAAACACTACATCGATGACATGCACTGAATGCTTGTAATATATTGATAATTTTTCCTGATCAGCATCATAGACATAATAGTAATACTCCTCATATCCCTGATAGATGCAAACTCCCTCTTGACAGGCATTGTTCTGTCCGCAAGTATTGGTGTTGTCAACAGCAAAGGTGCACTGGACGCTGGCAGGTGAACATTGGTCGTCTGTGCAAGGATTGTTGTCATCGCATTCTTTCTGCTCACAGGAGCACCCATATTCATCAGTAGCAAAGCCTTGCTTTGTTCCAAGGCATCTGTCACCTATATCAAGAACATTGTCTTTGTCTGAGTCCTCTGCGCATCTTGCGCTCGACTCATGATCTATACATGCTGCGCCAGCAGGACAGCACCATTTATCACCGCTGCATGCCCTCTTTTGGCTGCAATCACATCCATAATTGTCTACAGGAAGGATGCTGCCTGCAAGACATTTATCTGTCGCATCAGGTATGCCGTCCTTATCAGCATCATCTTCTACTGCATAGCTGTAAGAGGCTATAATGATAAGCAGTATTCCGATATAGATATTATTTAATGGTCTGTGCATTTTCCTTCACTGACAGCTTGCGGGTTGTTATTCACTGCAAACTGGAATATAAATGATTTGGTATATTTATGATAGTATGGATAGTAATCGATAATGCGTACTATGCCATCATTTCCCATGCTTATGCTATATATATTAGTCTTATTTGATATATCATATTCATTGCAGTTTATTGCAGAAGCATCAAACAGCTGGCCATTCGCCCATGAGTTGGATATGTTAGTAAGGATATTGTCGGCAATGAGGCTGTATATCATGCCCACCCTGATAGGTAAGTCAACTCTAAATTCACTCAGCCGTGCCTCAAACTCCTTTTTTTTGGCTTTCATAGGATAGGCAACATTGACAACGACATTATCTTGATTGATGCTGACATTGCTTTTTACATTGATTGCACTAAAATTAAAGCCGATGCCTGCATAATCAATAATAGGCCGTTCAAGAGAAAATCCATCTTCATCAAAGTTATTGAGCGCCATGCATTCGTCAAATTTGACTATGACATATCTTGCAAGTTTTTGCTCGATTTGGGATAGTTCCAAAACACTGCCTCCAGCGCCAAGATAGTAGGGGATGTCTGTTCCCAGGTAAACCATATTTGCTGCTGTGCCTTCTTCCTTATACCTATTGTCTACGGATGTATTCAGATATCCACCATGCAAGCCCAGTATCCAAATCCCGTTCTCACCAGCCATCTTCAGGCAGCCCTGTGCATATGCCTTTATCGGCCCTACCTCAAAGGCTATCTCTCCTGCTTTGGCGGTCTCCCTCTCACTTACCTTTTTATCAATACTTGATTTGGCAGCGAGCACAAGCCCAACAAGAACAAGTACCACAATCCCAATAATCACAAATACTGCTATCTGCCCTCTTTTGTTCATGCAATAGCCTTCTCGACAAAAACTCTTTAAATATTTTTCTTCTCTAAAGGTTATTCTATCGAAAGATTGGTATCATTCCTGCTATATATCCAATACCCTTTCCAAGGCTCAAGAACATTTGTTCTATGCCATGAATTGTTGTAAGAAAAAGCATTGCCGTTTATATTTCCCTCAGTAAGATAAGGATACCCTATAAGATTCCATCCAGCTTTAAGCTTGATATCGACTTCATTCTCATACTCCTCACCGGCAATTGACAACTCTTGAGGCTCAGATGATTTTATCCAGTATCCTTTTGCTGGCTCAAGCTCCCTGAAATTATTGGCGCTTTCATTATAATAATATTGCCAGGTTCCGTCATATCCAAATACTGCTAAATTTTTAAAAAGATGGCATATGGAATTGTTTACCTGCATTAACGGCAGTGAAATAAGGTTCCATCCATTTTGCAGCGAAAGATTATAAGCATTAAGATAGCTAAATGCAAGATTGATGTTTGTTATCTCTGCAAAGCCTTTGTAGGAACTTATGGATATGGGCACTAAAGATTCTTTACCTGATATGCTTATTTTTGCTGAATAAGAAGGAAACAACCTGCGGTCTGTAGATCCATCATTCAAGGCATCAACCTTCATCTGCTGAGCATAGAAACTGACTAGGTATGCATCTTCTGATGCCTTACCGCATGCCGTATAGTATCCATCTGAGTATGTTGTTTCCCAGATTTGTTCATCCAGCCCAGTATCAAATGTTTTGTTCCATTCAATATTACCCTGATTATCAGTCTTTACAAAATAAGCATCATAGTTGCCGCTAAAGGATGAAGTATATCCTGATAGCAAATACCCATCTTCAGTTATGATAAGTGACCTTGCTATTTCAAAGCCCTTGCCGCCAAAAGTCTTGTTCCATAAAGCATTTCCAAAGTTATCTGTCTTAATCAACCACATATCATAAAGTCCAGCACCTGTTGAATTAGTATAGCCTGCGATTATGAATCCATCTTCTATTTGTTTGGCATCATATCCTTTTTCAGTGCCTTTGCCGCCCATTATCTTATGCCATTCCTCCTCCCCCAGGTCATTAATCTTGAGAAGGTAAAGATCGATGTTTCCTGAGCTGTAAGACCCAGAATATCCTGAGAGGATATAACCTCCATCAGAAGTGGGTTCAAGCGAATGTCCTCTGTCTATATGGTTTCCGCCAAATGTTTTTGTCCATAACATATCTCCTGTAGCGTTGGTTTTTACAAGGTAGATTTCCCCATTTGTCCCATACGAAAGAGTATATCCAAGAATTAGATACCCTCCATCATCAGTTTGCTTTGCATGAAAACCTGTTTCCATATTTTGGCCGCCAAATGTCTTGTTCCATTCTATGTTTCCATAGCTATCCGTCTTGATTGCCAGCATGTCATAATTTCCAGCACCATAGGAGTTCGTGAACCCCGTTATTATATATCCTTCATCGGAGGTGACATCAACTGAGTTTTCCCCATCATCCCCTGCCCAATCAAATGTCTTGTTCCAGTCAGCATTCCCTTCCTCGTCTGTTTTTAGGAGATAGATATTTTCTGACGGCGATCCTGTCAGGATATATCCCTGGTCCGCTATCTTTACCGCTGTACAGTGCCCTCCTTTGCCAAACCTGTAGTATCTATCCCACAACTTTACAACTCTTTCTGGATTCTCAGCAATAAACCTAACATCAAACTGCCCCTGTTTAAGCGACATGCCTCTTGGCACTTTTATAAAGGCTGTTTTATCTTCCTTTTGCTCAAACTCAAGCATAATCTCAGACTGTTCGTTTAGGTAGATGCTTTCTGGATATATTGACACTTCCTTTGTAAGCCTGTTGTTTGAGTAATTGGTTTCGATAAAAGCGTTGAAAGGAGATATTAACGCAGATATATTGTGTTTGCCGACAGTTGCATTGCTCCAGTTAAATATTGCTTTTTTTGTCGCTTTTTTCATAATATCCATAACTATCCTTCCGATTAATATATCCCCATCATACGCTTCGATTGAGGCATTGTGTGCATCTTCACCCAAGTTCTTGATGCTCGCTTCAATTGTTATATTCTCCCCGTCGATGTTTGGCAGATATATATCCTTCACGAGCAGATCAGGCTGAGATAACACCCAAAAAGAAAATCTTATCTCCCTTGTATAAGGCTTTCCCTCATATGTTCCGCTTGCATTTACCTTAACCTCATATGTGCCGGGTATTGATGTCTCATCAAATGCATATCCATATATGCCGTCATTAGCAAGCAGATCATTATGCAAGCCATCATCCAGCAGGATCATCGTCTGTTTTTTTGCGTCCGGCAGGAGCATCTCTGCATTTACCCCTGAGCTGGTGATAGGACTGCCAGAGCTTTCAAGCAAGACACTAACATTGACTATCTCATTTTTAGCATAATATAATTTGTCTGTTGCTTGTTTTATGCTAATAGCGCTCTCCACAGATATAAATATTCCAAAATCGCTGCTCCCACCAGTTACTATAGCTTGCCATTCTCCTTCTATTGGATCATTAAGACTATATGTTTTGATATTTCCCTCTTCAGTAAGATTGCTTTCTTCTAAACCATCCGGTCTTCTCAGGCTGAATTCAACCTCTTCTCCTATATACCCCAGAGAGATTTCAGCAGCAGATATGGAATAAAGGTCAAAAGTGTAGCTCCTTACCTCTCCAGCCTCAACATGCCCTTCTATCATAGGAAGCTCTTGATAATCTTCTGTTTGATAGCTCATGGCTGATGATTTTGACATCGCCCTCATAGAGGACTGCACAGCACCCGTTAGTATCTGGTCAACCCATAAGAATGTGTGCTCATCTTTGTTCAACTCGCCGTGTGATAGATAGGTGAGCTTATTGTTTGAATGGTTCAGTTTCACACTATTGACACTCACGAAATTATCATTAGGCCCAACCGACCTTTGCCATACAAGGCTTCCTTTGTAGCCTGCCATTGTCCAAGTCTCCACACCAATATTATCTTCTGAGGCAAAGCAGTCATCAACATCTGCCCTGCCATAGTTAAGGGTGTTCAAAAAATCACTGCAAGGCTGCATCTGCTTTCTTGCTGTGCTTTGCGCAATTGCCGTCTCTATGATTTTTACATTTTTTGCCGGAAACCCGCCCAGCATAGCCCCTCCATACATAAGCCATTTTGCTGCATTAAACCTAGATGATCCATGGTTTGGAGTTCCGGTCATTAGGAGCTTCCTGACATTTTCAGGGTGCGCTTTTGCATACCATCTGCTCACGAGGCCTCCCATAGAGTGCCCGATTAAGTCAACTTTCGGAACCCCTATCTCTTTTTTTATGCTGTCTACAAAGTCAGATAAGCCTCCTGCAGCCACTTTTATATCTCCAAGGCCAGGGGAATAATCATACCTATAGGTTATGTATCCCTTATCAGTGAGGTACTCATCCATATTGTCCCATGTCTTAGGATTTCCAGTAAATCCATGTACCATGATGACAGGTACCACACATTCTTTGCAGCT
>DASRUK010000108.1:0-8953 GCA_035655475.1 Candidatus Nanoarchaeia archaeon | reverse complement strand
TTGGATAAGAGATACATGGTCTGATATCTTCTTTTTTGTTTAACCTTGTTTTCTTTGTTATACAGTCTCTTAAAAATACTTGACGAATGATGAAATTTGGTTCTTAATGCCATCTATATCACCTCTTGCTAATTACAGAATGGGTACTTATATAAGAACTTTTCTATTTAACTTACTATAAGCATGTTTGCTAATGCCTGCCAGAATGCTTGCGATTTTTGCCGAAACGGTGTACCTTTAAGATTCACGGTTGACCAAGTCAAAGAAGGTATGGATGCAGTTGTATCAGAATTAGGAGGGAGCAAGGAAAAAGTTAACCTTCATTATATGTGTGATCCAAATGCTTTTGCACCAGCAAACAGGGATCATACATCTGAATGTATGGAAATAATCGAAGCGGGATTAGGGCATACCCCTTGGAGGATTGTGTTTTATGATTCAGCGTTATTTGTTGAGCCGGGAAAAGTTATCGAAGATACATCCAAATGGGGCATTAGGCAATATGGTATAGGAAGGGAAACTGCAACAGCACATGCAGCCTCATTTTTGGGGGAAAAATGCTGCGGGGTTGTTAAGTCTCAGGACATGCTGGATGCAGAAAGAAAAGGGATAGAAGATGTTGTAAAAAGAGTAAAAAATTCAAATATGAAATTTGTCTTTGAAATAAGCTATATTATATCGCCAAACGATACTGCTGAAACACTTCGAAAAACATTTGAGGAAATGGATTATTTTGCATCTATGGCTGATAGCAAAACAATAATGGCTATTAAGTTTGCTATGTTGTCGCCGCTGCCAGGTACAAGAATACTTACCCAGCATACAGACCTTATACATGAAGACACTTATGCTGCTAGCGGTTCTTATGAGAGATGGGATGAGCGGGCTATAAAAACAGCTTTTCCAAATAGTGTCTATCCTCAGCTAAAGCAAAGTCGCTTATTCAATGATTACAGTGACACATGGAACTATAGATCTAATTTCCTTGAAGCAGTCAGAAAGCTAAAGTAGAAATTATCACTATTTTTCTTAAAAAGGCCCCTAAAATTCTGCCCGGAAATCAGACCAAAAACCCCTGTTTTGTTTCAGTTTGGTCTGAAATCAGACCAAATTCCGAAATTCTGCCCTGAATTGGGTCAGTAGCTATAAAAGATACCGACGCTACCCTATTCTTATCAATTTTTGGGGGCTGAGAGCATGGATGGAAGTTGTGTGTTGGAACCACTAAGGGTGGAAAAGCCGTTGGAAACAAGGCTTGCTGAAACTAGACAGGAACAAGGAAGCGTAAGAGACTTGCTTGCAGAGCTGTGGCAGGTTGCAAGGCAATATGTCAGGGAAATAGGGCTAAAGGATACAAGCCTTGAATACCGAACAGAAACAGGAGCTATTGTCCTAAGAGATGCGCCTTTTGTCGGCACAGTGCCAATATGTGCAATAACAGCCAATCAGATAGTGCCTTATTTTTAGGGGGTGCTAAAATGTGCAGGACAGCAATTTTTTCAACAGGAGATTCCAGGCTTGTCAGTGCTATCCTAGGCAAGTCTTATCCTAATATCAAGGTACACTGCATTGTAACCAATAAACCCGATTCCAGGGTAATAGACATAGCAAAACAGCACAATCTAAAATGGGCTTGCTTTGACCAAAACAATTATTCCAACAGGATTGACCATGAGCAGGCTGTTCTAAGCTTTCTAAAGGTGGAAAACGTGCAATTCTGCATCTTTGCCCACTATATGAGGCTTATCACCAAATACTTTGTTGACCAATACTCCAACAGAATTATCAACATACATCCAAGCCTTCTGCCTGCATTTAAGGGCGCAAAGGGCTATCAGGATGCGTTTAATGCAGGAGTAAACACAAGTGGGTGCACTATCCACTATGTGGATGAGGGGTTGGACACCGGGGACATTATCCTTCAGAGATCCGTACCAAGATTGCAGAGCGACACCTTTGAGATATTCAGAAACAGGGTGCATCAGATGGAATGCGAAGCAATACAAACGGTATTGCATGCAGTAGCAGTATGAAAAATGGAAAATGATATCGCCACCTTCAACATTGCAGGTTGAAAGGGAGACAAGGGTGCTGATCAAGCAATACTGTTTTATCCATAAGATTCAGGTTAAGCAATTTGTTGAACAGATGGCAAATGAGAGATTAGCTGAATTTAAGAAAAGGCTGGAGGAGCTGAAGAAGCTTAATATCTAAAATGGCAGGCAAAACAAGAGATGGGATTAAACTGTCAACAATAGTAGATATGGTCATGGAGTTAGGGATTGCAGTAAGGGAAGGCACTAAACATCCTTACATCCTGCAAGCTCCAGGTTTAAGGCCATGCCCTGTTGCAGAATCAACCGATGCCAGAAGCATGTTAGCGCCCTGGATTGGAAGTGCTGTAGGGTATAGAGCTAGAGATGTTTATGAATCCCTAAGGCAGGGAGAGTGGTATTATCGGGCTGTAGCTTGATTTTCTTAATGCTGTCATCTGTTAGATATCGGAGAGAAACTTCTGGGCCTTCTGTAAACAAAGTGCTGATTTAACTTTACCTGAGTAATTTAATCATCAATTGAGGACAAATTTTTGGCATAAATTTAATAAATCCCTGAGTAACTCTGCCTTTTATGGAAAGATATCATTTGGCTGAAGGCAAAGGTTACGTTGAGGTTGATGCCAAGAAAACGCCAAGAAATTTAGTTTTTTATGGCAAAACATACTCTCTGTCCCCTGCATACTCTCCGCCCAAAGCAGTTAAGATGGGCGAAAAAAGGTTAAAGGGATGGTTACGAGATCAAGGGATATCACCTATAGATATCACTGCTGCCTTTAAGAAACCTGAACAAGAAGAAGAAGGCTTGACTGCATCGGTGTTAGACCCAATAGGAAGATTGGGGAAAAAATTAACGGATGTTCAGGCTGCTCAAGCACATGCTTATCGATATAGAACTCCATACGATGACCTAAGCAGCTACCAGCCAAGCAGTAGATTTATACAAGAAACAGCAGGATTGGTCAATGGCCTGCAGCCCCATCATAACTGCCTGCCTTTAGGGTTTACCAAGAAAAACGAGTTGGCAGTTGCAATCTCTGATCCAGGGGATATGGACTTAACGGATACTATTAATACGAGTACAAGCTATAAAATATTATTTGTTGCTTCTCCAGCGGATAAGATAGAAAAAGCACTTAAACAGTTCTATCCTGCGCGTGAACCGCCAAGGTTTGATGAATTTATGTAAAACTTGTTAGCGACAGTGCTTTAAAGAATAAACATTTGATTAACTCTTTCCTGAAATCTTTCCAAAGCGGTTATTACTTGTGCGATATTTCTATCGCCTCACCTTTATCTATAGGCTATGCCAGCAAAAAACAGAAAAGATTAATACTTCATGCCTAAAGTTCTATATGGAGCAAATGCCGTGTTATTCTCGAAAGAGGCTGACACCCCAACCTTTGCTCTCTTATATGATCGACAAGACACTTATTAATACTCTGTCAAAGCTTGCAAAGGGAGAGAAAAAGATAAAGGGATTTAGAAACAGAGCCAGGGTTAAAGGACAGATAGTAAATAAAGGAAAGACGAAGAACGGCAACATAAGACTGAAGTTAAAGAAAGGAGAAGATATCTATAACTTTGTGGTAATTAAGTCACATAAGGAAAGGTTTGGATTAGCCCAAAAGTTGAAAGTTGGTGATCTTGTTTCTGCTCAGGGAGTCAGCAGATTTAGGGCAGTCATTTGCACTCAGCTAAAGCAGATAAAAAATATCGATGAGAGCAAACAGGTGCAATTGGAAGGGTTTTCTTAAAAGCTGGGTATTTTCAGACGCTAAGCGCAGATTTTAAAAATAGGTCAATTTCAAGTTTCATTTATGGAAAAAACTGAATTACTAAGATATAAGGATAAACGTGTTCAGGCAAAATTCAGGGATGGCAGTTTGATTAAAACCGCTGAGGGCATATTAAAAGAAGTGGGAGATGGCTTTGCGAAGATAACTGGCAGGAAGGGAACAATCATACTTAATCAAGGCAGTATCATTAAAATCAAAGAAGAGACTGATTCTCAATATACCTTATAGTTTGCCGGGGTTAGCAACTGCTATTTAAGCGTTCGCAAAATATATTTTGATATCAAAATATATTCCGATTCCAAAATATATTTGCATATCAAAATATAGAAAGCCCCTGCTTATATACTCCATTTATTTTCTGATCCTTATCATGGAACAGGCGCATCAAGGGGCTAATGATGTTAAGAGGATGAACGAGCAGGTTCTCATTCTAATCGATAAAGAGAGAAGCAGGCAATTCACCAAATTTATAGAGCTTTTCAAAGAGAAACCAGAGATCCCCATGACTGAAGTAAGGTCAAAAATCCAGAAGAACGCCTACTATAACTTTGTACTTGTCAAGCTGGATGCGATAAATAGCACAATTAGAAGCCTTAAACCTGAGATGCAGTTCTTCATATCACCTGCCTTCAGCAATCGCAAGGGCAAGATAGTGCACACCCTAAAGAAGAATTGCAGCATAGAGATCATTGATAACGATCCTAATTTCTTTTACTTAAAGATTAAACAGGGTGAGCAATCAACTGTGCGAGTTAATTGCACTTAGGTGACTTATGGAAGCTGAGGAAAAAAGGATACTTGAAAAATGGGATTTATTAAGTGAGCAGACAAAATCAATGTTGAAGATTATAGGGGTTTATCCGAAATGGCGAAAGATGGCCAAGGAATTAGGCATCAAGGTCGAGTCCTTAAGGCTGGATAGGTATTATAGCGCAGAGGCTTATGTCGAACTTTGTCAGGAGTATCTTGGCAAAAATACCAAGTTTTACCTGATTCCCAAGTCCAACATTGCCCATCTAGGGGTTGGAGAATGGTGTTCAACGGTATATCGCTTTCTTGAGAATATTAAGGCTTATCTTGAAGAATACTTCCAGCGCAATAAGTCTGAAAGCGGATTTTCTGAGGATAAGAAAAGGACTGGATGGAGATTTGCCCAGAGAAGGGAGGACAGAGTAGAGACCGCTTATGGGATAACCGCGGCATGGCATAACTTGTTTAAGCTAGGCGATTAGGGTTTACTGTCCCACACCCTCCTTTTTAACAAACCTTTTTAAATAAACCAAAACTTCTAGCTACTGGAAATGTAGGTAGTAGCTTACCTGAATCCAAATAAATAAATTGATGGAGGCTAAAATGTCGATGTATAAATATATCAGGGAAGCCTGGAAGAATCCAAAAGAGAATCTGGGCGATTTGTGGCAGAAAAGGATAGTTGAGTGGAAAAGTGAGCCAGCAACCATAAGGATAGACAATCCGACAAGGCTGGACAGGGCGCGTTCTTTAGGATATAAAGCAAAGCAAGGTTATCTTGTCGTCAGGCAAAGGGTCATGAGGCACAAGAGGCAGAGGCCAAAATTTGCCGGCGGCAGAAAAAGCAGGCACATGAGAAGGAAAAAAGTCCTCAACATGAGCTATCAGTGGGTCGCAGAAACAAGGGCAGAAAAAGCCTATGTTAACTGTACGGTATTAAACAGTTATCCAGTGGGTGGCGACGGCCAGCATCTATGGTATGAAGTTATACTTGTAGACAGGTCTCATCCAGTGATAAAAGCAGACCCTCACATATCTTGGATTTCAAACGAGAGAGGCAGGGCACAAAGAGGCCTTACCTCAGCAGCAAGGAAATCTCAGATAAAAAGTTAATTTTTAAATTTATTTATTATTCTTTTTATCGTTTCTCTGTTATAGAAGCAGATCAATCCCATCAGTGCAAGCACTATTAATGAAAGCCCGAGTTTTGGACTGCGATAGATAAGTCCTGCGCCCGCAACAGCAAACCCTGTGACAGCAGCAATCCCTGTTTTCTTCCCTTGCTTTATCTCCACATTTCCTGCTTTTCCGTCAACGCTGAGCCCATATATGCCTGCAGGCACTTCTTTTTCCAGGTCTATCTTCATCTCATCATCGATACCGAGGTTCAGCTTTTTGTTGATGATATAGTTCTTTCCGTCTTTGGCAAGCATGATGCTTGTCTCGTTCTTATACCTGACATTGCCTGTATTCTTTATCGCTATGATGCTCCCAGACTGGGTTATTGTGATGTCAGCATAAGGTATTATCTTCACTGTTCTCTCATCAGAAAGGTTGGCATATGTGCTCCTGAGCAGATAATCATCAGGCGCTATCTTGTTGCTCAACTTATAGTCATATTTTCCCTCATAGCTCGCCTCAAAAAGGATTATCTCTTTTGCAAGCAGGCTTCCTTTTTTATACAGCTTCGAATAGGACTTGCCAGCCATGAGGTCATCAGCCTGATCATGTATTTCGCTTGTTATGGCCAGGTTATCATTCGGCTTGTACTCATTTGCACCCAAAAAGATCAGAAAAGCGCTTGGCACAGCTTTTATGTTTATCTCTATATCCGCGCTGTTTTGGTTGCCGTATTCATCAGATGCGACAAGATTTATTGTATGTGTTCCTGTTTTTATGTTGCTTCGTGCCTTAAGGTTGTATTCAAACTGGTGAGTTGTCGGGTATATCACCCTTGACTCCTCGTCAAAGTTTATCTTGATTGTAGAATCATCTGCAAATCTTCCTTTTTTGCTGAGTTCTCCCTTTACCCTTATCACTTCTCCAGGAAGGAATTCTTTTCTTTCCGCTGAAACTGAGAAATCGAGTATATCCGTAATTATAAACTCCTTTGATGCTGTATTTTCTATGGCTGAGCCGTCAAGCCCTTCGACCTTTAGGGTTATGCTGCAGGTTTCAGGTAAAAAAGCTTTCAATGCAGAGGCTTCAACAATTGTCACCTCGCCGCTCTTAAGCTCGACAGGTGCGACAGAATATAGTGTTTCAGTCTCGCCGCAATTGATGGTGAACTTTGCAAGCGCAGCCTTGCTTTCAGAGGCAGTGACCCTTGCAGACATCACAAGTGCATCGCCGAGAAAACCGTCAACTGGCTCTTTGGTAATCTCGATTGAAGCAGTGGCGATTGGTAATATAAGGATGATTAGAAAAATGGGTGCAACTTTCATAAGCTTAGCCTCCTGTCGATCTCCTTTGCTGTCTCTTTTAGTTCGGTGCATGTCTTCTGCAGGTCTTTTTCTATGTGCTCGACCAGCTCTCTCAGATTATCAACCCTTAATAAATATTTCTTTCTGCTATGGATGACTATGCCTGCGCCCATCAGCCTGTTGATGTGGTGGATCACTGTTCCCCTTGAAAGGCTTAGCCGGATGGCAAGCTCATCAGAGGACAAAGGTTGTTTTCTTTTTGCAGACTTTAAGAGTTCGATAAAGACGCGAAAGCACGACTTATCCTTGTCCCTGAGATTAAAAAGCCCAAGGGAATTTCCAAACCATTGAAGTTCCTGGTTGATAGTCTTTTCCAGAGGCCTTCTTAGAGAAATAATCGTAATCTTATATATCTCCTCCATGACGGAAAAATAATCCGCTGGATATATAAATCTTGTGCTTGAAATATCTCTTTATCCATCAATCTATATACTTGACTATAGAAATCTTTAAATAGTTGTTTATTTAACTTAAACTAAGTTGATGTTAAATCAACAAAGAAGTGGATGCAGATTTAAACAATGAAATTCCACCAGTCTATTTGACTGGTGGAGTGAATTGTGCTCAAAAACCACTATCTGGTAGAATACTAAAAAATTTGCCATTGCAAATTTTTGGTGCACCAAAAATCCTATGGATTTTTTAGTGTTTCAAGCGTCAAAAACCACTTAACCGTCATGCCACCAGTCTATAGCGACTGAAAGGAGCGGTAACTGGTGGTTTTTGACACATGACTAAAAAAAATGAATTCCGCAAAGTGAATTGTTTATGAAAGAAAAAAAACAAGAGCCGGAAAAAAACACAGAGCAGGAGAAAATGGCCCCAGCTCAGGAAAAAAAAGAGCAATCAGCAGAAAAGATAGCAGAGCTTACAGACACTTTGCAGCGCCTTCAGGCGGAGTTTGAAAACTACAAAAAATATGTTGAAAAAGAAAAAGAAATGTACAGAAGATATGCAAAGGCGGATATTATTGAGAAGCTTTTGCCCATCCTGGACTCATTTGAATTTGCGCTGAAAAACCAATGCGACATGGAAAGCTTCCGCAAAGGCGTCGAGCTCATCTACGCACAATTTTATGGAGCCCTTGAAAAAGAAGGGCTAAAGAAGATAGAGGCAAAAGGAAAGCTTGATCCAAACTTCCATGAGGTTTTATTGAAAGCTCCCTCAGACAAAGAAGAGGATACTATAATAGCAGAGCTTCAAAAAGGCTACCTGCTAAATGAAAGAGTCCTTCGCCACACAAAGGTAAAAGTCAGCAAGGGAAAAGATGCAAATTGCGCTAAAAACTCCGCTAAGTGAGATACTTAGGAACGGACAATCATGTGACCAGTGCGGCCATTGCTGCAGTCATGGCTCAGGATTCCTTGTCGAAGATGACATCAAACACATTTCAAGCTTCCTGAGGATAAGCGAGCAGGAATTAAAGGAAAAATTCCTCGAGGAAAAAGAGCTGTTCAACACAAAAAGGCTCAGGCCAAAGCTTGACAGCAAAAAGCCATACGGTCCCTGCATCTTTTTAAAAGATAATAGATGCAGCATACATGAGGTAAAGCCTCTGCAGTGCAGGATAGGCACATGCAAAGGGAGTGGAGAAGAGCAGGGCATATGGTTCAGCCTAAATTACCTCGTAAACAAAGATGATCCTGAGTCAGTCAGGCAGTATTCATTATACCTGAAGTCAGGAGGAAAAACAATACCTGGAGGAAGACTGGAAGAGCTTGTGCCAGACAAAGAAAAACTGGACAAGATGCTAAATTTCCAGATGCTAAGATGATAGACGTCCAATCCGCGATAAGAGGGAAAAAGGTGAGGGCAACAGCCGGAGCTGTCATCGAAAAAGATGGAAAGATTTTGCTCGAAAAAAGAA
>DASRUK010000107.1:0-5279 GCA_035655475.1 Candidatus Nanoarchaeia archaeon | reverse complement strand
TGCCTGTTTGTAATGAGTTTTTGAGCATACTCAGAAATCGCTTGATGTGTCATAGGCAAAGCATGAACAAAGTATGTGCCATAGGCGATTTCTGACACATCAGAGCGTGCGCCCGAAGCGATTTCTGACATGTCAAAAACCCCACATTGAAATGCAAAGCGTGCTGTCGAGGGCTTTTGAGGCAATGCTTCAGAAATCGCTGGCTTGTTCTTGTTCAAAACCCTAGAGTCAAGATCCAACACTTGTACTCCGGGCTGCCCATTATATACTGTATTGCTCTTTTCACCGTCGATCGGCATGATTTTTTCATAGGGTATATCAGCTTTACTCTCAATGTTTGGCAGCCAAATTTTAACATTCGGCATCACATATTCAAGGTTAATGCCAGCCGAACTGTGGCTAATACGCTGACTCACACTATACTTGTATGTGGTCTCATAATGTCTAGCTGCATCTTGATAAGCATAAACCGATTTAGCTGTCAGATGCTCCGGGTTATCCTCATAAGGCACAACATCCTCATAATTTGGCATTTCAGCATGGTAATAAGGTGTAGATGTCTGGTACATCTCTGAGAAATCAGTTGTGTGGTGCGTATCATAAACAATAGAAGAATATGTCCTTCCCCAAAGGCTGGCAACCAGTATATATACAGGACTTTCTAAAGCCTGTGAAAATTGTGGATAAGGGCTATAATCAGGGACAGCCATAGTTTCTAATCTCCCTGCATTAGAAAGCAGCAGATTATTTACCAGCATGTCAAGCGTTGTATTTGGCTTTGCTTCAAAATAGATTGTCTGCTCATCTGTTTCTTGAGCTTCTGCCTTACTCTGTCTTTGAAAGCCTATCCCGCTCTGAAAAAGCGGTGTAAATGGATTTTGCCAAAACACTCTTACAGCAGCCTCTGCCAACATCTTACCCTCCAGAGAAGTCCAGCGGACAACTCCACGATCCTTTATTTTCAAGCAAGTATTCCGGCTTTTACGGTTGCGGGTCAGCGGCTGGTTTTCACAGCACTTTCCTTATCCTGAATATTTTATTTTAGAAACACCTTATATAAATATCTTATGCTTGTCGTCGGTAACTTATTGTCTAATCCTATCCTTAAGTCTCTTCACTTGCTCTCTAAGTGCGATCGCCCTTTCAAAATCAAGAGAATCAGCAGCCTGCCTCATCTCTATCTCAAGTTCGATGACCAGATTTGGGATGTCCTGCTTTGGAATATGCTTTGTGTCCTTTATGTCAACTTCTTTATCCCTTATCGGCTTTATCACAGTTACAGGAGTTATGCCATTTTTTGCATTATATTCCATCTGCATCTTCCTTCTTCTTTCTGTCTCAGACAGGGCATTTTTCATGGAATCAGTCATCTTGTCAGCATAAAGCACTACCTTGCTGTTGACATTCCTTGCAGCCCTTCCTATTATCTGGATCAGGCTCTTAAAATCGCGTAAAAAACCTTCCTTGTCAGCGTCAAGTATTCCGATGAACCCCACTTCAGGGATATCTAATCCCTCACGAAGGAGATTTATCCCGACAAGCACGTCAAACTTGCCAAGCCTAAGTTCTCTGATGATCTCAGTCCTTTCAAGTGTATCGATCTCTGAATGCAGGTACCTTGCTTTTATCTTCTGAGAGGCAAGATATTCGGTTAATTCTTCAGCCAGTTTCTTGGTAAGTGTTGTGACAAGAACCCTGTCTTTGTTTGCAATCGTCCTTTCGATCTCCTTCTTAAGATCCTCTATCTGCCCTTTTATCGGCCTGACTTCAACGATAGGATCGACAAGCCCTGTCGGCCTTATTATCTGCTCAACAACCTGTTTTGATTTCGACAGCTCATAATCTCCAGGCGTGGCAGACGTAAAGATAACATGGTTATCTTCCATATACTTTTCAAACTCGTTATATTTCAAAGGGCGGTTGTCAAGGCAGCTTGGAAGCCTAAATCCATACTCGACAAGCGTTTTCTTGCGCGACAAGTCACCGTTATACATCCCATGTATCTGAGGTATTGTTTGGTGGGATTCATCTATGACGATAAGAAAATCCTTGAAATAATCAAGAAGGCAAAATGGTTTTTCCCCTGGCTTCCTTCCGTCAAAGTACCTTGAATAGTTCTCTATGCCCTTGCACATCCCGACTTCTCTTATCATCTCGACATCATACATCGTTCTCTGCTTCAGGCGATAGGCTTCCATCATTCCAAGTTCAGGAAGTCTTTGGTTCAAGTCATGCTCTATTTCAGCAAGAGCCTGCTTCTGATTATCCTCGGGTATGACAAAATGCTTTGCTGGATAGATGAAGAAATATTTCATGCTTTCCTTCTGGTTTCCAGTCACCTTGTCTATCTCTGATATCTTCTCTATCTCGTCGCCAAACATCTCTACCCTGATGATATTGTTAAAATAGCCTGGAACAAAGTCAATCGTGTCTCCTTTCACCCTAAAACTGCCCGGAGGAAGCTCTATATCGCTTCGTTCAAACTGTATGTCCACAAGTTTCTTTAATATATCTTGCCGGTCTACCTTCATGCCGACTGATATATCAAATCCCATCCCCTTGAATTCTTCAGGGTCGCCTATGTTGTATATGCAGGACACAGAAGCGACGACTATCACATCTTTACGCGATGCAAGGGAAGCGGTTGCAGACAAGCGAAGCTGCTCAAGTTTAGGATTGACAGCAGAATCCTTCTCTATGTATTGGTCCTTGGAAGGTATATAGGATTCAGGCTGATAATAGTCATAGTAAGAGACAAAGTATTCAACCCTGTTTTCAGGAAAGAACTCCTTGAATTCGTTATACAATTGAGCAGCAAGCGTCTTGTTATGCGCAAATACAAGAGTAGGCTTTTGATGTTGGTTTATCACATTAGCTATGGTAAAAGTTTTTCCAGAACCGGTGACTCCAAGAAGAGTCTGATATTTATTCCCTTTATCTAGACCAGCTACCAGTTTCTTGATAGCCTCAGGTTGGGAACCTTTTGGAGCGAAATCCGACTTTAGCTTGAAATCCATGCGATTGGGTTATTGGTAAAGATATTTAAGCATATTGTTACTCAATAACCTTTCACGCTGCCTCCCTTTCTTAAAGTCTCATAAAGTGATGGACGCATCAAGTTAAAGCCAGTCCTAAAATTGATTGCACTAAGATCATATTTCTCGCTGAACAAATCAAATATTATGCTTATAGGTACTGTCCAGTAAGATGGAGGTATGGAATAAGTGATATAGTTACCTTTAGGGTCTGGTTGTCGGGTGAGATGTACAGCTGCCTTACCCTTGCCAAATAAAAGTATGGATGTGACCTTCTCTGTTGTAGGGTATATGTGATAATTCGTTCCATCCCATTGTACCTCCCTATGCCCATAATCCCTTAACAAAACGCCTCCTGCTGCTTTGATTTTTCTTATCTTGCTTTCACATTTCTTAGGATCAGGTACGTTTCCGATAGGCAGTTCTAGCCAGCTTATACCCCCTGCTTCACTTATATCTCCGCCATTTTCATAATGTAATGTTGCACTAAATGCGTCCATCCTTGCCATAGCCTTAAAATCACCATCCGGTATATAAGCCCAGGGCAATGCCTCGAGCGTAAGGATCTCCCTAGCATTTACATCAAAGAACCTCATGCTTGGTCCTCTATGTCCATTAGGTTTCAGACCTTTTAGCGGTCCCGTGGTATCCCCATGAGAACTGATGACTACATCCAAAGGGGCAGTTATCGTCGCTCTGCTGATGTCACAATGGTGAGGAAACAGATGGATAGATCCGTCAAAAGGCTGTCTTATTAAGTCAAGATTAATCCTATCAGGAACCTGTACGTTGCTTCCATGCTCCTCAATCCACCTTACTGCATCATCTAAATTACCCGATGCCTTATCTATTTGTCCATTTTGCCATAAAGATAGCAGAGAAGCCATATCTTAACTAGATTATTTTTATCTTTAAAAGCTCATGCTTGGCTAGTCAACGCTTGACATCCAAAAATACCTTTAAATAGTCAGAAATCACTTATCCTTTGTTTTCTAAAGAGGTGATTATGAAGCACACAAAGCACTGGCCGTATATCAAGTACTCAGCTATATGTTTTTGGAGTTTGTTTCTAGTTTATACCATTTACCTCAATATTGGGTGACCACAAAAACGAAATTATTATAAATGTGGGCACCTGATTAGTATATATGTATATTGAAAAAAGGAGGCTTGGCAACAGTATAAAATACTATCTAGTGCATTCTTATAGAGAAAAAGGTCAAGTAAAAAAGCTTAGAAGATTCCTTGGAAGAAACCTTAGCCCTGGACAGCTGGATAGCATAAAGGAGTCTGTTTCTGTACAGATAAGGCGAGAACTGGAGCTATTCAACACCGAGGTATTTGAATTTAGCCTAACTCCTAAACAAGTCCAGAGGCTAAACAAGATGGACAAGATAATGGAGATTTGCCATCTTGAAGAATTTGATTGGAAATTGTTTGCAGAGCAATTCACATATCATACCAATGCAATAGAAGGCTCAACGGTCAAGCTTGATGAGGTGCCAAAGATACTTCACAAGGAAAAAGTAAGTGATGAGGAAGAAATTGAGACGCAAGGGGTTGCAGCTTCCATTGACTATGTCAAGAGGACAAAGGAAGAGCTTTCATTGAAGCTAATTCTTAATATTCATAATATCTGCTTTAAAGGCTCAAAGCATTTTGCCGGCAAGTTTAGGGATGTGGAAGTTGTCATAAGGAATGCAAGAGGTGAAATCATCCATAGGGGGGTTCCTGCTAGTGAGGTGAAAGATCATCTGGAAGAACTTGCCAAATGGTATAAAATTAATAAGAAGAGATTCAAACCACTGGTTTTAGCTGCGCTAATCCATAATCAATTTGAGGACATTCATCCCTTCCAAGACGGCAATGGCAGGGGGGGTAGGCTTCTTTTGAACTATATCTTGATAAAAAACAATTATCCGCCGATAAATATATCCCTTGAGGACAGGCAAATCTACTACTCGTCGCTTCAGGAATACCACAAGAGCCATGACATCAAGCCAACCCTCCAATTCTTGGTGAACCAATACAAAAAGACCTTAAAACAGGTGCCCACAAAATGCACAAAAAAATAGGCTGTGGTCACCTCATTCCTTCATTGCCTTTATCCTAAGCAGCCTGTTGTACTTTATCGCAAACCTATGCGCTTCGTCTCTGATCTCCTGCAGAAGCCTTAGTCCCTTTCCCTTTATTTTAATAGGGATAGAAAGCCCAGGAAAATATATCTCCTCTTCTTTTTTTGCA
>DASRUK010000106.1:0-6352 GCA_035655475.1 Candidatus Nanoarchaeia archaeon | reverse complement strand
TAATCAAGAGAGGTTATCTTGATTTGGTTTCTCAACAGTTGAGAAATCATTATCAGGTTAGACCTCATCTTTCCAGGTATCATCCCTCTTCTTCTATTGTCCGCACTTTGATTAAACTGACCATTAGCATTATATCTTATTGAACCTTTGATACATTTAGCCAGTAAAAAAAGGAAGTAATGCGGCTCATCTGTTTTGTTGAATTCATCCCTAATAAAATTATAAAATTGCTTTTTATTAGCAAATTGCTCCTTCCATAGAGAGGAATATTGCTTAGAAAGCCCCTCAGGATTGAAAACAATTTGATTCCAGAGTTTTATCAATGACAAATTGGAATCATTTATCCAAATACTTTGGGTTTTATTGTAATAAGCTGCCGCAATAGATATTGCTGACGAACCAGCGAATGGCTCTACCAAATGCAATTTCTCAGTTTTAGGGAAATACTTCAAAATTGAAGATGCAATTTTCCTCTTGCTCCCTTGATAAGGGAATGGATTAAAATCTAACATATCTACGACTTAAACACTTACCTATATAAATTTTATTAGAAACGTTTAGAAATGTCCCCCTTAACGATTAATTTTTGATTGCTCACTTTGTTCGCTGGATAGAAAGCCACTAAAAATTACTCTGCGGACGCAGTTTTTCCACACTGCATAATGGAAAAAGGATTTAACGAGCCGCGGCTTTGTTAAACAACTATAATCAATTAAACTACTGTTAAAAGGTAGGAAAATTAGTTGCTAATAGCCAGCTTCTTTATCCCTTATGCACATAAAGGTTTACCCTGTGCATTGCGTACTACGCCATAACCCTAGGTTATCGAGCGTGATTGTTAAACAACAGGGTTTTTCATTCAAGCGTGGATGGAGTTGACTACAGCACTGACTGTGTACCATGATACTACGCAAATGAAAACATGTAAACCTTTAGCGTATAAAAAGCATTCGGAGGTTTGATTAGAATGAAGACTGTAGGTATAGATGTCGCAAAGGATGAGCATAAGGTTTGCATCCTTGATGAGAATAAAGAAAAGCTAAGGACATTTAGCTTCAAAAACAGCCATTTAGGGCTTTTGGAGTTTGAAAAGACCATTAGCAGATATGATACAGAATTCATCATAGGCTTTGAAAGCTCAGGCATATACCACCATGGAATATTATACCATCTAAGAAATAAATATCCAAATATTGCTGTCCTAAACCCAAAGAGGATAAAGGCCCACAGGAAAAGCTTAGGATATGAGTACAAGACGGACAAGATCGATTCCTACATCATAGCGGACTACCTTAAGGAAAGAAACCTCTCCAACAACACCCTTCCAGAAAGATATCCTCTCCTAAAGCAGCTTTGCAGGACAAGAATTAAACTAATCAAGCAGCAGACAAGGCTTAAGAACAGGATAACAGGCGACATGCATATTCTTTTTCCAGAGTATGAGAGATGCTTTGACAGCATATTCTGCAAGGCTTCACTCAGTTTTCTCAAGAACCATATTGATCCCAAGGTTATAGCGTCACTTTCCGAAAAACAGATAAGAGATATTCTTGTCAAGTCGAGCAAAAATGTATCCTACAATCACGCAAAGAAGATTTTGCTTGCGGCCAAGGACTCTTTTGGAATCCCAAAAGACGGTCTGGAAATTGAGATCAGGTGCTATAGAGAATCTGGAGCTGATAGAGAAGCAGATCACTCTCCTTGAGCATAAAATAGAATATGGTTTTGAGCAGATGTTTAATCCTCTGGCTGATGTTAGAGGCCTAAATAAGATATATGCGGCTGCAATAATTGCTGAATCAGAGGATATTGACTACTTTAAAAACAGGGACCAGTATTACAACTTTACCGGGTTTGTCCCCAGATATGCTCAGTCAGGAAAGTTTGAGTCAAAGTTTAACCATGTTAACAAGTGCGGCTCTTCTTATCTTAGGCATTATTTCTTCCAGGCAGCAATATCCTTGTGCAGGCATAATGCCTATTTCAAGAACCTGTTTATCAAGAAGCATGTTATCGAAAAGAAATCAAAGGATGAGGCGCATGTTTACTGTGCAAAGAAGCTGTGCCATATCGCTTTCAAACTCCTGAAATCAAAGGAGAAGTTTTGCCCTGAAAAACTTGTGCATTAACCTCCATTTCAGGGCATGCCATAGCGTTAGCTATATCATTTTTTAGACGATAAAATCGCAAGGTTAAAATAGGAGCATGATTTATATCTTAATTACCCGAAGAGAAAAAGGTTATGAGGAAGCTTAATGCTTCTTTATAACTTGATATTCATAAACTGATATTGTGCTGAAAAGGGATACGATACGCAATCGAATTTTCACTTTTTAAGAAGTCGGGGGCTGGATTACAATGGGGCTCCTTTGGCTTATTTCTTTTCAGCATATAACTCGCTCAAAAATTCTTGACTTGTACATTGATATCGATAATTGTCAAAATCATTTTTACTAACCGCCTGAAAATCAAGCGATTGTCCCCCTGCTCTTGTTCCCATTAAATAGTAAGGTGGAGCCTGTCTAATTTGTTTAAAGAGTTGCATAACTTCATTAAATCTTTGAAAAGTTTCAAACCGAAAAAAACACTCTCCAACTCCTAATTCTATATAAGTATCAAATTCTAAATCATCTCCGAGATGCCAACTATCATTTCTAATAAGACCTAAACCTCTTGCATATCGACCTCCTGAATTAGCAACATCTAATGCCTCGTTTCCAGACGGTGGTGTAAATTTTCTTTTTGGAATATCAGAAGGAAAGATAATATTACCTACAATATAGGGCATACCTGCTGATTTATAGATTTCAATAATATCCTCGATAGTATATATCTCGCCCATATTATGAAAAAATGATTATATAATTATAAATCTATCTTAAGAATCAAAGCCCCTTTATTCTTGTTCTTTATGCATCGCTTTTCGCTCTGTTGATAGAACGCCCCCGACTTCTATTCAGTCTGCCTTCAGCAGTAATCTAATAAAAAAGTGAAAATTCGATTCTGCGGTTTAATGTTCTTCCCTTTTGTCAGAACTTAAACCTTGCCCCGTTGCACTTTCGCCTTGGCTCAGGGCATATAACAAGCCTTTGTTTTAGACCATAACTTTATACTCCAAAGTCGCTCTAAAGAGCAAGGCTTAAGGCTCAAAGACTTTTGAGTAGAGAAGCAGCGCTGCTATATTCCTATCGCATAATCCTTAAGGTGTGATTAGTATTCTAAAGGAGAAAGAAAACTATTTAATTGGCTATTGCCTAAAGTCAATGATTAATTTCTGCATAATTTCATGGGGTGAATGATCATGAGGTGGATAATAATCATAGGAATATTATTGATAACTATATATTCTGCAAATGCAGCCTGTCAATATGCTTCGTCAGCAGCTGCATCTTCGCAGCGTCTTGGCTCGCTTGCATCGTATGCAACAGGAGCACCGAATGCAAAGACAGATGGCTGCGATATCTGGTCAGGTAAAGGATACAGCTGGTCGCCCTATACATGGGACAGGATAGCCAGGTTGAACCTAAGGTTTCCAAGCGCGATGAAAGCTTCTGAACTTACGGTCTATGGTGATTATGATATGTGCTGGGGAAGGATATGGCTTAAAAATAGCAAGACAGGTGCACGCAAATTAATCTTTGATGGCGAAGACAACTCATGCACCTACAACAAGCAGCTTGCAGGTGATTTTCTGGCTGATATGGTCATCCTGGAAACCTGCGGCTGGTCATGGAGCAGTACAGATGCTGTCAGGCTATGCGACAATGGAGGAACCCCTGGCCCGGTATGTGGAAACAGGGTGATAGAATCAGGTGAGCAGTGTGATGATGGAAACACTGCCTCAGGGGATGGATGTAGCAGCACATGCCAAAAGGAAGGCTCATCTACAGGCGCCAAGATCTGTGATTGGTATAACTGCGCTGCAGGAGCAGCCTCTGTCTCGGTCGATGACAGTTTCACGACTTGCAGGAGCCAGTTGAACTCTCATGGCTGGAAAGGGACCTTTTTTCTTATGGAAACAAACCAGTTTACCCAATCCCAATGGAGCACCTTCAGGTCGATATACAACGAGGGCCATGAGATAGGAGGCCATACTCAGACACATGTCTGTAGCGGCGTGACAGATAATGAATTTCGCTGGGAGATATCTTCCAACAGGAATGATATCTTGGAAAACATCGGAATGCCCCAAAGCCAGCTTGTAACATTAGCGTGGCCTTGCGGTTTTGCCCAAAAGAAGGATATTCTATCTAGCTATTACAAGTTTGCAAGGGGTTATTTCTACAATCAGCTTGAGGATAAAAATCCCTCTGACTTCCTTGAGTTAAAAAGCTTTAACACTCCTCATTACAATCAGCCAAGCGAAGAGCCGCCCAGCTATTTCTCTGTCGCAGATCAGGCAGAAGCCCAAGGCAGATGGGCAAATCTTGTCTTCCACAATGAATGCTCGGATAGCGGAGCTATTGACTATCTTGCGACAAAGAACCTATGGGTTGCACCGATAGGAAAGGTTGCAAAGTATATCAAAGAAAGGCAGTCTTCAAGCATAACTAACTTTAATGACAGGGAAAGCTCAATAGGCTTTGATCTTTCAGTATCTACTTTGCATGGCCAAGCCCTTACTGTAGAAGCAAACATCGGCTCAAGGACACCTTCATCTGTAAAAGTCAACGGTGAAAGTAAAATATTTAGAAAGGTTGGAAGCAATGTAAGGTTCAGCTTTGTCCCAAGAGGAAACGACCATATTGACATAGTATTTTAATTTCGTAAGATTTAAATAGATAACCTTAATAATGGTTAATATATCCTAAATGGTGATTATATTGACCTTAAAGGAATTTTTCAGGAATAACCAGAATGCAAGAAAGATTTTTGGAAAGAAGGAGATAGATATAATTATAAGGCAGCTCGAAGGAAAGAACCTGACGCAGTCTGAAAGAAACAGGCTAAGCAGGGACATAAGGCCCAAACTGCAATTCATTAAAGACATAGGCAAATTTGAAGGGGAATTTGGCCTTGAAAAAAATCAGGAAAATAATAGATTGATTGAAGGCACAGTTAGCGTTATTTTGAACGATAAACTAAGTGAAGATATTAAGGCTATACTTCTGTTTGGCTCATACGCTGATAAGACCTACACCTTCAGGTCTGATATAGATATCTGTGTTGTGTTTAAAAAAGATCTGCCCTTGGATGAATCGACAAGATTTAGGATAAGGATTGCAGGACAGCTTCCAGAAAAGATAGACATACAGGTATTCAACATTCTTCCGCAAAAAATCAAGAGGGACATAGCAAGAAACCATAAGGTTTTATACAGGGCTGCCGCCTATGATAATATAGAATTTTCGATAAAGTACTTAAAGGATGAAGATTATTTTATAAGGATGAGAAGGTTGATGGAAGCATGAAAAGGGTAAAGGACAAGATAGCAGAGATTGAAACCTTCCTGGATGAACTTAAAGGGTTTATGCCTGATGATTTCAAAGATTATAAGTCAGACACAGTTATAAAAGCAGCCTGTGAAAGGTATGTTGAAAAAATAATTGAGGCAGCAGTAGATCTCTCGTTTCTCATTATAAAGCAGAAAAATTTTAGGATACCTCAGGATGACATTGATGCCTTCAATATACTCCTAAGCGAGAGAGTTATAGACAAAGACCTCGCAGCAAGGTTAAGGGATGCAAAGGGCATGAGAAACATTATCGCTCATCAATATGGTGAGATAGATGATAAGATAGTTTTTTATTCGCTAAAAGAAAAGTTGGAAAAAGATGTCAGGGAATTCATTAAAAAAATTTAGATGCGTCCGTTGCGGCCAGTGCTGCAGCCATATAAGGGGCATGATGTCAGAGGAAGAAAAGGCTTTTCTAACAGAGTTTGCCTACGGAAAGCTTCCGCTTGTCCAGCTTTTTCCGATAGAAAGGATGTCCTTCCCTTTGTTTGATTTCGAGGCAAGGCGTTTTAAGGAATGGCAAAAGGAAGTAAACATCGACGCAAAAATAAAGCCTTCCCGAGTTATTTTCGACCTTAACACAAACAGCACCATAGTTGTCACCTACTATATGGATTTTGACAGCTGCCCTTTCTTGAAAGATGATAGCTGCCTTATCTATGACAAAAAAAGAGCGTTCATCTGCAGGCTTTTTCCATTTATAGTAAGTTAAATAGAAAAGTTCTTATATAAGTACCCCTTCTGTAATTAGCAAGATGTGATATAGATGGCATTAAGAACCAAATTTCATCATTCGTCAAGTATTTTTAAGAGACTGTATAACAAAGAAAACAAGGTTAAACAAAAAAGAAGATATCAGACCATGTATCTCTTATCCAAGAAATATGAAGTAGGCAC
>DASRUK010000105.1:0-10504 GCA_035655475.1 Candidatus Nanoarchaeia archaeon | reverse complement strand
ACGTGCCTGGACCATTTCATAACGTCTAAGCTCTTT
Organism: Candidatus Nanoarchaeia archaeon; assembly: GCA_035655475.1. Taxonomy (GTDB): domain Archaea; phylum Nanobdellota; class Nanobdellia; order Woesearchaeales; family JACPBV01; genus DASRUK01. Next base: position 10,468 of record DASRUK010000105.1, on the reverse strand, counting down.
TGGGGTAAGTAGTATTTGCTCCATTATATCACCAAACAAGGCCTAAGAATTACTTATATTTATAGTTTACTTTTATTATCGTAAAATTTAGATGTTATAGTACAGAAGCTAGCGGCAGACGGTACTATTTAAGAGAATGCCTGCTATGCAAGCTGCATCTCCTAAAACGGTTTCCTGAGGGCCAAAGCAATAGATTTATAAAAATAGGATTTATTCGCCTTTGAAATGGAAAACCTTAAAGAAAAGCTGTTAAGCAAATCATGGATACTCCTTTTACTTATCCCGTTAGTCATCACTGCTGTGGTCAGGCTTGAGCCAATGAAGCTTGCACCGCTTGACGGCTCTGCCCAATCAAGCGTGAATGCATACTTCAAGGAACAGATAAGCCTTCAGATAGCAAACCAATTTCCAAACCTGCCTGCACAGGAGAGGGTGAAACTTGCCGACAGAGAATATGCAAAATTTGTCGGCGAGAACAAGCAGCTCATCACAGACCAGATCAAGGCAAACTCTGAGGGTTTCAAAAGCAGGCTGCAATATACCTCAGGAGACAGCACCTATGTTTATCTCGGCGATATCGATTCTTATTATTGGCTGAGGATGTCACGCAACATCATCGAAAAAGGGACACAGTGTGATGATGAAACCGACGGCAAATGCTACGACACATACACCGTTGCTCCATTAAAAAATGAGAAGCCTATCGATTTCTACCCCATCGTCATAGTCTGGGTATACAAGTTTTTTAAAATTTTTAACAAGGATATGAGCCTGATGCAGGCTTCATTTTTAACCCCCCTTGTGCTGTCGCTTTTGCTTTCGATACCTCTTTTCCTTGCGATAAGAAAGGTCGCAGGAAATATTGGAGCGGTCGTTGGCACAACGCTTGTAAATGTCAATCCTTTTGTATTGACAAGAAGCCTTGGCTCGGACAGTGATATATTGAATATATTGTTCCAGGCTATCTTCCTTTGGCTTGCATTTGAGTTCTTTTATGCAGCAAATCCAAAGATGAAGTATACCTGGGGAGCTCTTGCAGGAGCTTGCCTTGCATTATACTCCAAGTTTTGGTCTGGATGGTGGTATCTGTTTGACCTTTTCATCCTGGCAGTGGTAGTAAAGATGGCTTACATCTATATCAAGAAAATGATGAAAAAGAGTGAAGGCGGCCTTCCGATAAAAGAGAATGTGGTCTCAGTGTCAATATTTGTTGCCAGTGTATTCATATTTTATACACTACTGTCAGGAGACATTGGGGCATTCTTTTCAATGCTTGGCTCACAATTCGATGTGCTCAGGTTTAAACACGCATCTAACCTGAACCTTTGGCCAAATGTTCTTACAACTGTCGCTGAGTTCAACAACATGAGCATCGGAGATATAGTGCCCAGCTTTAGAAGCATCTTACGGATACCTGTGTTTTTGATGGTTCTTTTTGGGATAACTCTGCTTTCATTTAAGAACATAAAGAACAAGCTGCCTTTGTTTCTGGGAGTGCTTGCCTTTGATGTAATAGCATATTATATAATAGTCAATGCTTCAAACCCTCTCACAATCTTCATCGCCCTTATACCTCTTGCCATAGGGCTTTATGCAAATCTAAAGGAAGAGGGCGACTATCACCCTGATGCAATTTTCATGCTCACGATGCTTATATGCCTTGTCACCTATTTTACTACGACAGGGATAAGGTTCCTGTTCCTGATGGCCATACCTGTCTATGTATTGGTATCTATTTTTTTTGGCAAATGCCTTTCACTTCTTGTGTCGACACTCAGGAAAAACCTCAAGATCCATGGAGCTGCATTCCAAGCCTTTTCCATTTTAGCTGCTATCTGGTTCCTTATGACTCCTGTGCAAGCCGGGATATCTGCTGCACAGCAGTATATACCCAATGTGACTGATGAGTGGGTGGCAAGCCTTGAGAAGATAAGAGATGAGTCAAAGCCTGATGCAATAATCAACAGCTGGTGGGATTTTGGGCACTGGTTCAAATACTATGCTGACCGCAGGGTGACTCTTGACGGGAGTTCACAGAACAATCCCCAGCTCCACTGGCTTGGAAAGCTTCTTTTGACATCTGATGAAAACACCTCAGTGGGAATACTTAGGATGCTGGACTGCGGTGGAAACAACGCTTTTGATGAAATCAACAAAGTTCTGGGCGATATTCCTCACTCGATAGATGTGCTCAACAAGATAATAACAGTGCCTGAGAAAGAAGCAAGGCAAATCCTAAAGGAGCATAAGCTTGCTGAAAATGACATCGAAAAAGTCATACCTCTCACACACTGCAAAGCGCCTGAAAACTTCCTGATAACCTCTCAAGACATGATAGGAAAGGCAGGTGTTTGGGCGCACTTTGGCAGCTGGGACTTCAAGAAGTCTTATATCAATTCTGCTGTCGATTCTCGCTTTGAACAGGAGATAATCGATAAGTTTAAGGAATATGATGTTGAAGAGCAGATTACCCGCAAGTATATCGATGAACGGCGAGGGCTTGGCAGTCAGGAATCGATAAATGCCTGGATAGCCCCATGGCCAGGGTTTATAACTGGCAAGATGCAGTGCCCGCTTACTCAAGACATTGCTGAATGCGGCTTTTCGCAGCAAGGCGGGACAATTCCTGTAAAGATAGACTTTGCAAAGAAAGAAGGATATATCCAAAAATCAGACGGCTCAAAACAAAACCTTGCCAGGATAGGACTTGTCGATAATGGAAAGTTTGAGATTATAAAGAGCGAGGGAGATGCTGCAGGCCTGGGCATCACTGTAGTCAAAGATAAGGATGCTGCCTATGCAGTATTTTCTTCACCAGAGCTTGCCGGAAGCATGTTTTCAAGGTTATTTTTCTTTGATGGCGCAGGAACAAAGCAGTTTGACAGATTTTATGATACAAGAAGCGTACTTGGAGAAAGAATAATAACCTGGAAGGTAAAGTGGGTAGAATAAAGTCATTCGATCTTTCTTATCCTATCAGCAATAATCTCTTTTTCTCCTTTATATTCATCTATCTGGCCTATGACTTCCACATAATCGCCTTCTGAGATGGACAGATTTGTGCTTGCCATTATCTTAAGCTCTGATGGAGAGGAGAGGGTAAATATGCTTGTGCTGTTGGTTCTAAATATACTATTGACTGTGCCTTCTACCTTGACGTCGCTTCCGATAAGCCCGTCTTTTATGTCAATTATGGATGTTTCGCCTACCTGGTAGAATTGAGACAGCAGGATAAGAAGCGCTATCCCCACAAGAGAACCCGTTATCGCAATCTTTAGCAATGTCTTGTCCTTCAATTCGACCCCCAAAGAGCCCTGAGATTCAAAAGCTTTAAAAATACTTATATCTTTTAGAATATAATGCTAAAGTTCAAGACGACAGCTGACATAAAGATACCTAAAAACATCATCGACCAGGTCATCGGCCAGGAAGCTGCTGTTAATATAATGAAGAAAGCAGCGCAGCAGAGAAGGCATGTCCTTCTTATTGGCGAGCCTGGCACTGGCAAGTCAATGCTTGGACTCGGGCTTGCTGAGCTTCTTCCAAAGGAAAAGCTTGTTGATATCCTTTCTTTTCCAAACCCTAATGATGAGAATTCTCCATTGATCCGTACTGTTCCTGGAGGCCAGGGCAGGGAGCTTGTAGCAAAGTCAAGGATAAGCTCTATGGGGCTTTTTAAGAACCAGAACATACTGATGTTTGTATTATTGATAATTGCGATGATCGCTCCATGGTGGGCACTTAACCATTATACCAAAGAGCTTGGCCAGACTGCTGGCGCTATCATATTTACAGCATTTTTCCTTGGAGGGATGCTATTTTTAGCGTCATTCCTGATCTTCCTAAATGTAGGAAAAAGGATGGCTGCTCCTCAAGTAAGGATACCTAAGGTAATTGTTGATAATTTCAATAAAGAGCTAGCACCATTTAATGATGCAACCGGAACACATGCTGGCGCGCTGCTTGGAGACGTGCTTCATGACCCTTTCCAAACTTTTTTTACTGAACAGTTGTTACAGATTATTACCAATAACGGTGTTCAGCCATATAAAATAAACCAAACGGTTGACTCCCTGATGGAAAAGCATAGCGACAACATCCTAAGAAAAGGGAACAATTACGAAGCTGTTTTTCTTCCAAAAAATGAACTCTTCGTCTTGGGCGAGACTAAGGGTTGTGCCTCTACAGCGGAGGTTTTATCATGCAACAGATATGATTATGATGGTAAAATGATAAAGCTCACCACTTCCGAGAACAGAGAACTGACAGTTACTCCAGAACACCAGATAGCTGTTTTGGACAACGGAAAAATAAGCTATACAGAGGCAAGAAATATCAAAGAAGGAACAGAACTTTGGGCAAATGACATTATCATTGATGAACAAGACATCATCAACACTTATGACCTGCGTCAACAGGAACAATGCAGGCTGTATCATCAATATCTTGATATTAAGGCTAAGCATCCAGGCTGGGGGTATAAGAGGATTGCCGCAGCAATGAATCAGCCTTATGAAAAAACTAGGCGGTGGCATGCAAAAAAGCATTATCCTGTGCCGCTCCAAACAGCCGATTGGCTAAAGAAGAAAGGGCTGCTTCCTCTTAAAATTGATAATCCTAAGCTGCCTTTAATCGCAAAGATACTTGGGGCGACCTATGGCGATGGAGGCATTTTTGATAATTTGAACGGAATATTTCTCTCAAGTTCAGAGATTGAAGCTGTTAGTGAATTTAGAAAGGATTTAGAAGGGGTGTTCCAAATAAGCGGAAACTCTAGGATTATTGAAGGAGGCGAGAAAGGACATTCATGGTGCTGTCAAATTACCAACAGAAACATCATCCGCCTTTTTTTAGCTCTCGGTGCACCTAGGGGAAATAAAACAAAATTAAAATTGAAAGTACCTGAATGGATAAAATTAAGGCAGGAATTGGAGGCGGAATTTTATGGCTCTCTCCTTGGAGGCGAGCTTGGGACACCGATAATACACAAAAGAGGAAACTATTTAACGTCTTTGGAGGTAGGTATAACCGGCTCTCCTGACCTTAAATCCAATCGACTTTCCTTCCTTGGAGAAGTCGTTGATTTTTTAAAAAGGAACAGAGTAAATGTAACATCGATTTATGAAGGAAGGACGAATAGAGATGACTCACTTATCTATCGGATGTTGATAGAGAAAAAGATGGATAATGTTATCCTCTTCATGATGAGTATAAAGTTAAACTATTGCAGATACAAGACAGACAGATTATACTTGGCGCTCGGACAATGGGCAGCGCTAAAAAGAGATAAATTTAATGAACTCACAAAAAAAGGCTATGGGGCTGAGCGAGCAATGGACGTTCTCAATCTAAGCCCAAACTCACTATATCTTATCTTAAACAACTATCCTGAGGCAGCTATATGAAACTGACAACAAGCAAAGTTATCAAAACTACACAGATAGATTACAAGGGCAAGCTATATAACTTGACAACTTCTTCAGGCAACATAATAGTAAACGGCATCCTGTGCAAAAACTCAGGCGGGCTTGGGACACCTGCTCATGAAAGAGTAGTTGCAGGAATGATACACAAAGCCCATATGGGTGTCTTGTTCATCGATGAGATGGCAACGCTTCAGCCTCATACGCAGCAGGAGCTGCTTTCTGCGCTTCAGGAAAAGAAGTTTGCTATCACTGGCCAATCTGAAAGAAGCGCTGGTGCTATGGTAAGGACAGAGGCTGTGCCTTGCGACTTTATTTTAGTTGCTGCTGGAAACCTTGAGACTGTCAAGGACATGCACCCTGCGCTTCGCTCAAGGATAAGAGGATATGGCTATGAGATATACATGAAAGATACCATGCCTGACAATGAAGAGAATCGTGATAAGATAGCTATATTTGTCGCTCAGGAGATAAAGAAAGACAAGAAGATCCCTGCTTTCAGCAGGGAAGCAGTGACTGAGATGATTGAGGAAGCAAAGAAGATGGCAAACAGAAAAGGCCATCTGACGCTAAGGCTTCGTGAACTGGGCGGCCTTATCAGAGCTGCAGGAGACCTTGCCTGCGAGAAGAAAGCAAAGGTTGTTGAGAAAAAGCATATATTAGAGGCTAAAACAGTCGCAAGGACACTTGAAAAGCAGCTTGCTGACAGGTATATCGAAAGGAAAAAGGAATATGCTGTCATCATCACTGAAGGAGATAAGGTTGGCAGGGTAAACGGCCTTGCTGTCATGGGAAAAGATGAGTCATTTTCAGGAATAATCTTACCGATAGAATCCCAGGTTACACCTGGAGGCAGGGAAAAAGAGATAATCGCGACAGGAAAGCTTGGCGAGATCGCAAAAGAAGCTATCAAAAATGTCTCTGCAATCGTCAAGAGATATTTTGGTGAAGACCTAAAAGAGAAATATGATATTTATGTGCAGTTTTTACAGACATATGAAGGTGTTGAAGGCGATTCTGCATCTATCGCTGTTGCAACATCCATCATCTCTGCATTTAAAGAAATTCCAATAAGGCAGGATACTGCGATGACAGGAAGCCTTTCTGTGCGAGGAGATGTACTACCGATAGGAGGAGTCTCTTCAAAGGTTGAGGCTGCAATCGAAGCTGGGATCCAGCGAGTCATTGTTCCTAAATCAAACCTAAAAGATATAATAATCGATGCCGACAAGCTAAACAAGATCAAGATAATACCTGTTGAGCATATCAAGGATGTCTTAAAAGAAGCATTAGTCTGGAAAGGAAAAGAGAATATACTAAGCAAGATATCAAAGGCTTAATGTTTTCTGGGTTTTTTTGTCTTTCTTCTTGATCCCATGGTTAACAATAGGATAACCGCCTTTTTTCTGAACAGTATCAATGCAGCTGCTATCAGCAGTAGGATAATCGGCTTATAGTTAGCTTTGATCGGCAGGGAAGGCATCTCCTGAGCAAAAACTGAGAATAAAGCACCTGATATTGCTTTCTGCCCTAAATATTCAGCCTCGACTGAAGCCATGTAATCTCCTTTGGGGAGGTTTTTTGTGTCAAATGCCTTATCATATACCAGCTCTTTTTCAACTGCCAAGGTCTCATACTCGCTTAGAACGATATTATCTTCAGAGTCCTTGATGATGTAAGTTAGATAGACATCGACCTTTTTTTGCTGGCCCATGCTTTTTAGGGTTATTCTTGATTGGATATCTTTGCCTTGAGGTATCCCTGGGTTTTTCAGATCGATGCTGACATCGAATAGAACATTCTCTTCTTCTACTATAAGAAGGATAGGGATGGCCTGGTCTGCGACAATAAGGCTTCCGATGAATGCTCCGATATCTTTTCCTGCGAAGTTTAGCTCGACTTCTGCTGACTCCCCTGGTTCCAGAGTTAATGATTGTTCTGAAAGGAAAAGGTATTTGTTGATGCCAGATACACTAAGCTTGATATCAGCTTTCGTGCGGCCTTCATTTGTTATAACAATCTCTAAATTTTTAATGTCTAAATTTTGTCGAGAATGCAATCAATCACAGTTACAAGAAATAAACTCAGCGCCAGCTGACTTTTACATCATCTGTCCTTTCATAGGGCTTGATGTCAAGAGATTCGATTTTGTCTGCACCACGACTTTTGTATTCGACAAGCCCTTCCCATGCAATCATTCCTCCATTATCCACAAGCACGCTATTTGGAGGGATAAAACATTCTGCATCCCTTTCCTTGCACATTATCCTGCACATCTCCTGAAGCCTGACGTTGCAGGCAACGCCTCCTCCCAATAAGAGCTCCTGCTTGTCACAGTGTGCCATGGCTCTTTCTGCTACTTCGACCAGCATGGCAAATGCTGTTTCCTGGCAGCTATAGCATAAATCTTCAATCTTATATTTGCCCGAGTCAACTTTCTGCTTTAGGTTTGTCTGAAGACCGCCGAAAGAAACATCCATGCCTTTGACAACATAGGGAAGCTCGATATATTCTTTTCCTTTCAATGCAAGCTCGTAAATCTTTGGGCCGCCTGGAAAGCCCAGGCCAAGGTATCTTGCAAAGCCGTCAAGAAAGTTGCCGACGCCATTGTCCAATGACTCACCCATGCACCTATATTTTCCACCCTCATAACTGATGATTTGAGTATTTGCTCCGCTAGCATATAGCATGACAGGATCCTTTGCCTTGGTTAACAATCTTCCAATCTCAAGGTGAGAGATGCAGTGGTTAACGCCGATTATTGGTTTTTTTAACTCATGGGCAATCTGTTTTGCCTTTTCCATGCCAACAACAAGGCAAGGTGCCATGCCAGGACCCTGAGAAAAAGAGATCAATCCGATATCAGATAAGGATAAGTTTGCCTGCTGCAAGGCTTTCATAACTACTTCATCCCTAACTCTTAGATGATGGTTCTTTGCCTCTGTCGGATGGATGCCACCTTTTTCTGTCGTATAGGCATCTTTGACATTGGCTAATACGTTTCCGTTTTCGTCTACTATTCCAACACCGAAAGTATCTCTGCCTTTAGAGTGCAGTACTCTCGATGCCTAAGCTTATCATTTAGCACCTACCAAGATACTCTGACCCTTCAGGGGTAATTGAGTATTTGTAAGGCCAAGAGATTGAATCCTTTTTTATAAAATTTTCCTTAATCCCTCCTTGAAGATGATGTTGAATTGTATCCTTATGTTTATTAAGCTCTTGTGACAATTCCAAGGTTGTATAGTCTTTTTCCTTCAAAGCAAGCAAAATCTCTTTTAAGGCCTCGCCTTTTTGGAAAACATCACGTTTGTAAGACAGCAGATTAGTTTTCATTTTCTTTTGTTTCTTAGTCGAGATGAAATTAAGCGACTCAGCTACTTTCTGCAAATTTTTCCTACCCGTTATGGATAGGCAGGTCTCCCTAACGAGAACAGGGATACCTAAGTCTATAAATAGCACCCTTAAATCATCAATATAATGTCGGCTGTTCATGAGTATTCTCACTCGTTTATCCTCTACCCCGGATTCTGAGCATAAGACTGCATTTATCGCTGCTATCTTGACAGTAGGGGGTGAGTCCATCAGTAATAGAGGAATTTTGATTATATCTGATTTTTTACCGCAAGGTATATCTAAAAATATATTTAAGATCCTATTAAAGGTGATATTTGTCAAGGCAAGAGTTCTAACTGGGCTTACAATTCCATAATCTGATGTTCCGACCAACTCATCCCCGATAATGCTTATGCTTATCGTAAGATTAAAGCCGCTATCAAATGTGAGATGGTAGGTCTTTGGAAAGCGCTCAATATTATCATAGAATCGAATCTTAAATTTATTACTCCTACTCGCCTTATATCTGCTGCAGTTCATATGGCTATTGATCAACTTCATCTCTTTATCCGGTATATCTGCCTCTATGCTGTAGGTTTCATATACCGAGCTAGAGGGCACAAACCTTACAAGTACTTTTTTTATCATATCGAGAAAAGCAAGATTTTTATTCGATATGGTAGATTGATAAAAGTTGCTCTTAATATGCCCTTCTACTCTAATCGCTTCTCCAAGGAATGCTAAATCCTCATTGTAGACAAACGGAAATTCAATTGCTGTCCTATTCAATGCTGCTTTGCATTTAACAAGCGAGATGTCCTGAGGATGGGATTTAATGCCTGTTAAAGTGGATAGTTTATAATAACAATCTAAGGGAAGAAACTTCTTATTGGTTTTCCAATTAGGAATATAATTATCGGCTATTGAATTACAGCTAATATCCTGAAGACTGATCACTTTTTTGGATAGATAAAAAGCCAATCGTTTATATTTACCCCATTGCCTACCTTCAGATAATATATTTGCAGCTAATTCTATTAAGTCCCTTTGCCTTGATCCGGAAAGTAAAACGCAAAATTCATGGCTTGGAAGCAAAGAAAGATTTAATGAATTATAAGCTACCATCAATAATGGGGAATAATCCGTGTTTAAATACCCCATGCACAGTCATGGCAAGTGGCAAGTGACTTATTCCTTTGCTCCAGGGTATCTCCCGATTTATTTCTTCTGTCTTTGTCTCTAACAAACGCAGGCTAGAGCGCCGATGTCTTTTGCAAACTCTGGATTCATATTATGTCTATCTTGTTCTCACACCTGTTGCTTATGCACGCACAATCCTCCTCCTTGTACGCTGCCTCGTACATGAATATCTCAGTGCAAGCTTCTGGCTTTTTGTAATCGCCTTCAAACTTCTTGTTGATGCAGTTCAACGGATGGCATTCTGGCTCTGGGATACAGTCAGAATCCGTGCTGCAAGCCTGAAGATCCCAGGTTATCTTCCAATTTCTTAGTTTAACCTTTGTAGCCTGCCTGCTTGGCTCTCCTCTGATATAGATATCAAAGCAGCCTAGGCACTTCAAGGTCTCGACCTTTTCGATAGTTATCGGACGATAAGACATAGGCAAGACAACTATCTTTGCTGCCTCTTTTTTTGATTCATCCAGCTCCCATGGCCTTATGCATGCGCTGACATGTTCATCCTATGAATA